>JAXHSZ010000503.1:0-12901 GCA_034190725.1 Thermodesulfobacteriota bacterium | reverse complement strand
CGACTTAAATGCGCAAAAGCGAAAGTCGAAGCAATTGCCATGGATATGTCTCCGGCCTACATGAGCGCTGTTGTTGAGAACATGAAGGGAGTGACCATCGTGTTCGATCATTTCCATATTACCAAACTCATCAACGATAAACTTGCATTTGTAACCATGAGGAGCAGCAAAAGGAGAACCCAGTTCATTCCTGAGACGAAAACATCAGATGTCGCTGAGAAGGCAGGATTTTTTATGTCAATTCCGAATATCGATAATCTTCTACATATTCTGCTTGAAAATGGATCTGTTATTTCAGTAATTTCCACACAGAATGGATAAGTTACAAGCATATAGCAAATGCCCGATTGACATCATCTCTTTTTTCCCATTAACAACAAATTTTATCCCGCCCCACAACTGGGAGCAGTGAAACGAAGTGGAAAGAATTCGACCTGTGCATTGAGTCGAGTTCAACGCTTGACGACTGTTTGCCGCAACCTCGCTTCATTGCACAGGTCGTAAGAACTTGTGGAGACAGAAGGCCAGCGTTGCCAGATCTGTATGACCATGAATGTATTGGTAAAGGTGCCCAAGAAACCTAAACTTGGAGAAATTCAGTGAAACCAGTTGATAACCAAGCATGATTTCACATATTGAGTGTCTACCCAGAAATGGCTATTTTCCACAATCTGTGTTTTTATCTTGCTTATTTGGCGAAAATCATTTATTTTATTTGTTATATTGAGTTTAAGATAGATCCTTTACGATTTTTCTTGTTGCTGAGTTCTTCTTCAAACCTTGATTCATAAACCCTGAGCCAGATCAGAAGACTATCCTGATGAAACAGAACAGTTCTCGACCTCCAAATACAGAACTCCTATCCAGGATCAAATCCACTAAAGTCTTTGAAAACCTCAACGATTCCATCTTAGAATGCCTGTCTAACGATTTGGAATGCGTACTCCTCAGTGAAGGAGAAGTCCTGTGCCGACAGGGGGAACCAAGTGATGCTCTATACATCAACATTGAGGGATGTCTCCAGGCCACCATCACTCGTGATGATCTCACTGAAGTTATCGTCGGAGAGATCGGTCCTGGTGACCTGGTCGGTGAGATGCAGATTCTTTTTGGTGGAAATCGTACTTCGAATGTTCGAGCTTCGTGTGAAACTCAACTTGTGAAACTTCCCATGACGGCGCTACAAAAGCTTGAAGCAGAGGATCCCCTCTCTACACGGAAAATTATCGAAATTATCCGTCAACGTTTTCAACATAACCAATTGACCATCATTTTGAATGAACTATTCGGCTCCCTTGATGAAATTATGATTCAGGAAATCGAGGCTCATGTTGAATGGTGTCATCTCCGTGGCAATGAAATCTTATTCAGACAAGGAGATTCCGGAGACAGTTTTTATATCGTTGTAAGCGGTCGTCTTCAGGCGATCACAGAGAATAAGAATGGGGAAAGACACATTGTAGGTGAAATAACTGCAGGGGAAACTATTGGTGAAATGGCAATTTTCACAGGGGAAAAGCGTTCTGCAGCTATTCATGCCATACGTGACAGTGAACTGGTGAAGTTCACCAAGGCGGCTTTTGAAAAGATCATACAGTTATACCCTCAGGTATTAATGGGCATTACACAGACAATCATCAATCGATTACGCAGAGTGATCAAATCATCGATTTCATACACCACCACAACCAACTTTGCCGTGGTTCCCACTTGTCCGGAAGTTCCGCTCACTGAGTTTGCTATTCGTTTGGCAGCTTCTCTATCCGATTTCGGCCCTACTCTCCATTTGAACAGCAAACTCCTTGACGGGCTTTTAGGAATATCGGACATGGCCCAAAAGTCTGAGGATGATATATATGACATCCGGCTTACTGATTGGCTGAATGAACAAGAAGCGCGACACCGCTTTATTATTTATGAGACAGATGGAGATGTTTCCTCCTGGACGAAACGGTGTCTTCGACAGGCAGACCGTATCCTGCTGTTGGCTCAAGCCTCTTCCACACCTGCAGCCGGTGAAATTGAAACCAGGCTACTTCACAAGAACAGTGGAATGACATCTGCCAGGAGATCTTTGGTATTACTACATCCACATGGGAACAGGCTTCCATGTGGCAGTAAACAATGGCTCGATATAAGACAAGTGGAAAATCACTATCATGTACGTTGGGATACTGAAGCAGATTTTTCGCGATTGGCGCGTTTCCTCACTCATTCAGCGGTTGGTGTTGCGCTGAGCGGTGGAGGAGCTCGTGGTTTTGCTCACATAGGTGTTATCCGTGCCCTTGAAGAAGCCGGTATTCCCATTGACATGATCGGGGGCACCAGTATGGGAGCGGTCATTTCCTCCCAATATTCTCTCGGGTGGGATGTTGAGACAATGATCCGACTGAACAAAAAGGAATTTGCAGAAGTAAAGCCATTCAGAGAGTATACCTTACCGATCATATCAATGATCAGAAGTCGAAGGCTTGAATATCTCATAAAAAAACATTGCGAAGACATCCACATTGAAGACCTCTGGGTAAATTATTTCTGCGTGTCAAGCAATCTCTCCACTGCACAAGCAGTCATTCATCAAGAGGGTCCGTTATGGAAGGCAATCAGAGCGAGTGTTTCGTTGCCTGGGATTCTCTCACCAGTGGTTTATGGCAACAATCTCCTTATTGACGGGGGAGTTTTGAATAATCTTCCGGGTGACATCATGCGGGAACTCTGTGGTGGGGTAGTCATTGCCGTGGATGTAGGCACGGATGAAGATCTGACGGTAAGTTGTCAAAACATCCCGTCACCTTGGCAACTTCTGTGGAATCGAGTTGTTCCGTTTAAAGAAAAAATCAACATTCCAACGATCATCGATATTATTATGCGATCGACAGTACTGAACAGCATCCATAAAAAGAGCGCTGTGAAAATGGAAGCTGATCTTTATTTGCGGCCACCTGTAGACCGATTCAAGATGTTGGATTTTGACGCGATAGATCGAATAGCAAAAGCAGGATACCTTTACTCAAAGGAAAAAGTAGCCAATTGGAAAAAGCATTATTTTCAAGGCAATTCCATATTTCCAACCAAAGAAGAACATCGACACTCCGTGTAAAACCAGCCTGCCTCATCCTGTCAAAAGCTTGCGCAGAAATAACTCAGCTTACAATTTTCTTATCACATCTTTAGGCTATCTTTGACTGTTTCTCAATCATAAATGAGTAAGTGGACTGTAAGCTGAGAACCGTCAACTGTTCTGTGAATCACACAAAGACGGATTCGTACAACGATATGGGAATTGATACATTCGGGGAATATACCAACCCACCAACATGGTAGGATATGTTAGGAATGGGCTTGTATTGGGGAATTAAGGAATTTTGGGATTGAGAGTTGACTCATTCAGGGGATTTTCGGAGGGAAAGAGATGATTATACAGAATTCAAGAATTTAAAATAATAAAAACACATTTTCATTTTTTGCAAGCAGAGAAGGTTGATGTGTTTTTCACCCCTCTGCTCCAATTGAAAAAAAGTCAACGAAAAAAGTCTCAATTACTCAGGACAGATTACCGATGCTTACATTTTAAGGCGCTAAAAAAGCGACTCTTTTAAGTTATGCCACCAATAACCTCCCCTCAATCATTGAGAAACCCCAATTTTTAAGGAATCACTGATTTCCTGTATTCGAGTTCCATTCCTTCTGAATCATGTTGGACAAAACAGCTTTAAAAAAATGCTACGCTGCTGATTTTTGTGAATTATTTTTGAATACAGACTCATCTATGGAATGTCGATGGAATCGCCATTTGTTCAATACTTTAGTGGCAGGGATTTTTCCTGCTTTTGCTAATTTGTATGCAGACTTCACGCTGATCTGGAGATAGTCTGCTACTTGTTCGATGGTCATTATGTCCCTGTCCATAATTTATTTCTCCTTTTCTATTAAATGCCAATCCTGAAATGAGATTTCTTGTGCGATGTCAAAGAAGGCGAAGATTTTAACCTTAGAAATACATTGGGTATTTTCAAGGATTAGAATCATGTTTCACACAGAAAGTGTAAAAAGAGTCATTTGTGAATGAGTACTATTTATCTCCGGCCGGCGCTCTGGTAATACTATTGTAAGTGTCATTTGTACCTCTTACTATCATCCAGTCTTCATCGTATTTGTGGTTAAGCATCTTGTTGAGTACAGCGGCAATCTCTTTAAAATCACTGTCAATATAACTAAAAAAACGTGGATAGAGTCTATGCCCCTTTGCAACCGTGGATTCTTCTCTATCAGGAAGGATGAGAACTATACGGATATCGCGAAATAACTTACGAATACGGAGAATATCTAAAAGCTCTTCCTGGCTGGTCACCAGAAGGATAACAATAGATGGTTTATTGGGAAGTTGGCGAAGCCTTCGCGAAAGACTTTCTATTGTTCTATAAATCTCTATATTTTCTTTCTGAACTCTAGTCTCAATAACCCTTTGAAGCCGTTTTTTGTGTTCATTGTTTGATGATGTAAAAAAAAGCAAATTCATTCTAACAGGTAATCCTTTTTATTTATGAATCCGATTCTACTCTATACCTCCTTAGTATACCTGATATTAAATTCGTTTTAGGGCTGTACTTGAAATATTTGACTCAGATGTTGTCTCTCATAACTGGCCACATTAGAATGAAGACAGTGGCGTACTTCTGTTGACTTGTGAATCTAATACATGCAATCTTGAAACTGTGTCATTCACAGAAGTACGCCACTGAACTGCTTTTCCTGTATTTCCACTTTATATCGAAGAGGTACTTGATAGAGTTAAGAGTGCTCGTTTTCGCTGTCAGAGCAATCCCTCACCTCTGGTAGGAGAGATTAGGGAGGGGGGAGTGGGAACATGAACATGGATACTAATCCCCCCGCCCTAACCTCTATCGAGGGGGAGGGAAATTACTAGTAGAAATCAGAGACGTTTAATTTTACTCTATATCAAGAAATATGCCAAAAATTGCCTCATGAGACCATCTCATTTAAAGTCGGCAAGTTACATTTTTTTGGAGGTGTCATCAAGGATGAAAAATGAAAAGAAGCATTCACAGGGAGAGGACAAGTGTTCAGTAAAAGTGAATATTTGTTCACCGCAAAGGAACGATGTGAAGTGGTCAATCCATTTTTGTGTAGGTTCGCGCATTTGTGTCTGACGTAAAAATGCGGAAGAAGTCACCAATATTTTTTAATGCTGAGTTTTGATACAGGGTGGATGACCTTATTTCTGATGAGTACTAATTGTCTGAGGATGACCACCCAAATCTTGATACTTCATACTTCTTTATGAGAGTGTACAATCGGGTACGGCCCAACCCGGATATCTGACAGGCTTCATTGATATTGCCTTTGGTCAGTGCCATTAGTTCCTTGAAGTAGTTTCTTTCAGCTTTAAAAAGTGTTCTCTCTCTGAAATCACGGTATTTTGGAAGCATTACACACCGTGAAGACTCTTTTTTAGGATTTTCCTCTGAATCAGTTTTCTTCCCTTTGGTAACTGAAGCTCTTGCCAGCTTTATACGAATATGGAGAGGGAGGTGCTTGGGGAAAAGGGTTGGTTCATTCTGCGCTTCGACAATTGCCCCCTCCAGCGTGTTCACCAATTCCCGAACGTTTCCGGGCCAATCATATGCATACAATGTATCAAAAAAATCAGGAGAGAACCCTTTTGTCTCTTTGCCGTAATTCTCACATATCCGGGCAGTATAATGTATGACCAGCTCTTTTATATCCTCGATACGCTGCCTTAAAATAGGCAGTTCAATGGCCAGAGATCGAAGACGAAATAATAAATCTTTTCTGAACTGATTCTTTTTAGATAATTGTTCAAGATCCCGATTGGTTGCTGCTAATAATCTGAAGTTGCTTTTTATTTCATGCTTACTGCCAATAGGGCGAAACTGATGTTCTTGGAGTACTCGGAGGAAAGCTTTTTGAAGAGGGGGGGTGAGCTCACCTACTTCATCCAGGAAGAGCGTTCCACCATCAGCCTGTTTGATCAATCCAACCTGTGGTTTATCTGCACCTGTAAAAGCACCCTTCTCAAAACCGAAGAGGGAACTTTCTATCAAAGTTTCAGGAAGCGCTGCACAATCAACCACAACAAAGCTTTTATTGGAGCGGGAACTATTTTGATGGATCGCTTTTGCAAAAAGCTCCTTACCCGTTCCGGTTTCACCGGTGATGAGAACATTTGCCTCGCTGTTTGCCGCCTGGGCAAGAAGGTCAAAACAGGATTTCATTTCTGGACCATTGCCGATGATATCTCCTCTTTTTAAGGCCACTGAAGACTTTCTGGCTTTCTTTTCTTCTCGGTACTGAAGAGCGCGGATGAGAGGGAGTGTCATCCCTTTCAGTGAAGAAGGCTTTTCAATATAATCCCAGGCACCGCTTTTCATTGCCAGCTCTGCGCCATCCGGGTCAGCTGCTCCGGTCATGATTATGACTTCCGGTGGAAATGGGATCTCTCGAATCCTCGGTAATATCTCCAGCCCATTTCCATCAGGCATCCTTACATCAAGATAAACCACATCAAAAGCCCCTGAAGAAACTTTATTGAGTCCTGCTTTGAGGGTGGAAACATACTCTGCGTTATGTCCCATTTGCCCCATTATGGTAGAAAGGGTGTCACATACACTTGCATCATCGTCGATAATTAATATTGTTGCCATTCTATTCCTTACTATAAGTCAACTGTTACTGTTAGAAGCGGTATTGATAAATATTGTGTTCAACTGATTCCTGTGGTTGTAAAACTTTTTTATATATTTGCTAAGCGGATCACAGTTAAGTAATTCCGATCTCCCAAATTGCAGAGATTCTCATAGAATCATATAATGTTTTTCATTTCATCCATTGGGTGATTGTTGAATTCGAACGGAATCAGACGTCCAAGAACTCCTGTGTCATGTCTTTGCATCTTATACATTAAACCGGGAATCCTGAACCGCTCAGTCTAGGTTATACTTCTACCTGAAGGGGTGATATACGTTGGGGAATGAATCGCTTTTTAATAGGCTTAACAAGTCCTTACTTAACAGATAATTTATGTAGTATGATTTGTCAAGTTTTTTCGACTATTAAGAGATGATAGCAAAGGCAGGAGCGGCTTTTAGGGAAGATGTTTTTATATGGTATTAAAAGTTTTAAAGTGTTTGTATATGATAGCACGAATTCTTTGAATTCTGGATGGATACGAGCTGGATCTATAGAATACACATAAACGTAAATGGAAGCAAAGCAAAAATACTTATTATGCCACACGGACCATAATGTATTGAGATATTGCTTTATATTTGCTCATCAAAGAGAAGGCTGTGCACCTCCTTGAGCTTTGTGGCCAGACTCAGGGCCTTTTGGGCAGGAATCTCTTTCATTACCTCACCTGTGGTATTATTCACCACTTTAACCGCTATCCTTCCCGTAGGCTCATGAAGATAACAACTCAGCCGCTTATCCATTGATTGAAGATACTCGTTTATACCTTCTACTATTCTCTCAAGAACAGTTGCTTTCAATTCCTCCATAGGATATTCCGCTGAAACATCATCAAAACTTACCTGTTCAAGCACAATATCTTTTTCTTGTATTTTTTGTAAACTATTCGGGCTTGAAGCAGAAGAAGATTGTTTTTTACTTGATATTAGACGATGGGACTGCATCAAAGAAGGTATGTTTATGCTATTGAGTTTCATGAGTAGGCCCTCCAATGTATTTATCTTCTTACATCATTCATATTAAAGGAATTTATATTTTAAATGGTTGACTCAAAAACAATCTATTCATCTCTTCCCCTGATCATGAATATTTTAACCTTTTATCGGCATTTTCTACCAATTTCTTTAGATAATCTTAGATCTATTACACACTTAATAGTGACTCTTATAATTCTTTTAGTTGCTTATCTTATATGATACAGCATATTCCAATACTATTCCCACCAATCGATTCAGGAAATACATTTGTTTTTACACAGATGATGATATGTGGTTGCACTTGCAATTGAAATAGCGTCCATGGTTGGTAGGCTGCTTCTCCCTAAAAATAATCCTTCAACATACTGGTGGGATATTCCGGCAAGTTTTATGGAGGGAAAGATTTTGACCGCAGGAGTACATCCGTAGGGCGCATTGTGATGTGCCCATATATCTGAGTCTGATGCAGAGATTGGGGAAAAGAGCCATTTATGGATTGATACTCATTGGTATCTTAGGGCCTGCGCAAAAATAACTTCACATTTTGGCATCCTATCTCTTTCACCATTTGATTTTTACAAAGGTTTCGCAAGATCCATTGCAGTTATGAGTATTTTTCTCCTTTATTACTTCTCCATCAAGACCTAAACCTTCAAGCCATCCCTCTGCTCTTGGCTTGCCTGCACATTGATGGATGTCCTGGGTTCCTGCTTTACTCGTCATTATGTGGACATGACATTCATAGAAACGTCCTAAAAAAGTATTTTCATCCACGATTTGAAACTCATACTTCTGCATATCAGGAAAACAGAGATCTGCAAAGATGTCCATGATTGCTTTAAAATCCTCAATATTCTTGATTTCTCCAAAATGAGTCTCTGCAAGCAATAACTTCATCTCTGTTTTTCCAAAGGATTTTGTTATAGCCAAATTGAGTTCAGTGGCAGCATTAAAACCGAATTTTTCTACAGTTTTTAGAAACCACCTCCCATCCCATAAGACCATCAGGTTCTGTAGTATCTTTTCTCTCTGTTCGGGTGAAAGACTCATCTGTTTCGCATTCATAATCCATAAACCTCCTTATCATAGAATAAAAAAACCCTTTATAAGCAACTTATAAAGGGCATCAATCAATCTGGAATCAATTTTCAGTCAAATTGAGTGGTTTTTATAAATTATTTCTTCTCGATTTCTCCTCTATCAATCTTTCATACATGTCTACAGTCTCACAACTGGGTTGAATGTCAAATCCCTCTTTCATCGTAGCCTCACAGTGTTTGAATGTGGTCACAATCTTACTCCTCTCGTTTAAGATGTGATAGTACCCCATAAGTTTGCAGTAAACCTCCTCGAGATACTTGTCATGATCCAATATCTTCTGAGCATACTCTATGCTGAGATGAACATTTCCTTTGTCTTCATAGTACAGCATCATCTTTGTGAGGACGGAGATATATTCTTCCCTCAGTCTTTCTTTCTCTCTTTCGCACCAATCCTCAAACAACGTTTCTGTCAGATAGTCTCCTGCATAAATCCTTTCCGCTTCCAGAAGGTGAATCATGACACCTTCTGTATTTCTGGTCTTTTCGTCGCCTCTTGCTTTCAGAACCTCGTTTTTAAACAGATCCCTGTCTACCCAGCCGTCTTTGCCCAGGTCTAACCGGTAAGAATCACCACTCCTCAAAATATAAGAAGATGGTAAATATGGCGGCAGGTCCGGTTCCAGAGCACGGCGGAGAAATGAGAGGGTGACCTGTAGGTTATGGGCTGACGCCTTTCTGCTTCTTTCCGGCCATAGGGTCTCCATCAATGTTTCCTTATGGATGAATTCATCCCTTCCCTTTGTAAGCATATATTGAAGAAGCAGAACAGCCTTTTTACTCTTCCATGTAGCAGTGGGAATTTCATCATCGCCCTTAAATACTCTGAATTTACCTAAGGTATGAATCCTCAGTGGGGGACTGGCCGCACATAAGATGTCCTTAAGTATTTCTATTATCATATTCCTTGCACCGGAGTCTTTGCTTTTTACAAAATGATTTACTTCTTCCAGAAGCTTTCGGGGCTTGAATATGGCGAGAATGTCCTTTAGATAGTCATGATTGAACTTATCGATTAGAAGTTGTAAGAGTAACGGTATGATCCACACTTCTTCCTTCCCAATCCAGAAATCATAGCCGTATCTATCAGAGAGTTCCAAAGCCATCTTGAGTTTCTCAAGAGCTTTTATTTGTTCTCCCTTCATCCGGAGCAACCTTGTCTGCAACAAATAAATACGGGCAAGATGAAAGTTACTCTCGGATCCCTCAAGGATCTTCTCTCCATCCTCCAGGAGGCTCCATGCAACATTCGTATCGCCATCGAGTATATGAAGCTCAGCAAGGCTGTAATTTGCCCGTACCAAGGCAATGGGTAATTGGATATTCTTCAATATATTCAAAGCCATTTCAGCATGTTCTCTGGCACTATCATGGTCGCCCATATTGAAGTAGCAATCCCTTTGTGTCTGGATCGCCCAAAAGATCCCTGGTTGACTTCCGATATTTGTAAAAGCATCTTCACTGGCTCTAGCAGATGCCAGTGCATCGGAAAATTCACCCATTTCATTCAATGCCATTGCCTCGTTGAGTAACAGCCATGCGTAAGAAACTTCCTTGAAACCATATTCCATTGCTATTTTGAGTCCCTGTCTTGCCTCTTCCAGACATTTTTCTATCCTGCCCAAGCAGAAATAAGCACTTGAAAGCAAATGGTGGCTCAGGCATTGGAACTGATGTCGACCAATGTCAATAAAGCCATTATGAGCCCTTTTACCGAACTCAATAGCCTTGAGAAAATCACCGGAGAAATGATAGTATTGTCCTTTGGTAAAGTAAAAAAGTGCTGTAATGCCTGTATCTTTTACCCGTTCTACCAGGGGAGATGCTTTCCCCAGGTAGAGATATGCCTCCTTTATCTTCCCCGATACACAGGCGATACCGGAAAGGTTGATCAGGGTATAGATATGTAAAACAATGTTTCCTTCAACCTTTTTGCTTGATTCCACAAGTGAATCTTTCGCTTTATCAATATTCCCGGACGCATAATAAAGAAAACACAGCCTGATCAGACATATGTCTACGCCTTCATCTTCATTTGATTGAATGAATAGAGATAATGCCTTCTGTAACCTGTTTATGGAGATGGCAAATTCACCTCTAAACTCTGACAGAAGCCCATTTGCATAGAGCAGCCATGGTTCCTTTTCTATGAATTCCAGAGGCAGTTTTGAGAGATAATTTCCTATGGCTTGATATCGGCTTTCTTTCAAAAGAGATCTGATCAATGTGTTGAGAATCCGAATGGCGTTTTCCCAATCCTTTGCCTGGAGATAATGGGTCAAAGCCTCTTCTCTTTCTCCCAATTTTTCCCAAAGATTTGCAGCTCTGGAGTTCAAGTGATAAAAATCTTTCTTTCCCCGCGTTTCCAGTAATGTATCCACCATATAGTCTTTCAATAGGGGGTGGTTTTGATACCACTTTCCATCTTCATCAGTGCAGGATGTGAAGAGATGGTTTTCTGCAAGTTGTGAGAGAAGCTTCTCTGAATCTTTTATGGAAAGCAGATCATTACAAAAAGAGGGATTGATCCGTGAAAGTATTGAAGTGAACAGGAGAAACTCTTTTGTTGAATGAGGTTGGTTGAAGAGGAGATTTTCTTTCAAATACGAAGCTATGATTTTTGATGAACCACCCAAATTGTGTAAAAGAGCAGGAATATCAAGAGGTTTTTTGTCTTTAACCAAATGATAGAAGAGAATAATCCCTGATACCCATCCTTCCGTCTTCTTTAAAAGAAGTTCCAGTCCTTTTTCGGGCAGGTGTATTTCAAAGATATCGTAATAAAGCCTTTTGATCTCAGCAAGACCGAAACTGAGTTCCCTTTCTGAGATTTCCAGCAGATTATTCTGTGCGCGAAGACGACTTATGGGAAATTCAAGTTCAGACCTGCTTATGATAACCATATGAAGGTGATGCGGCAGATGATTGATAAGGAATTCGAAGAAATTATTGACATCTTCGCTCTCTCTCAATAGATGATAATCATCAAAGACTATTATAGTTTCTTCCGTTAATATGTTTTCTGCTTCCTTTACAATGGATGGAAAAAGCGATTCCTTTTTAAGGCCTGAAATTATTTTTGTATCTATAAACTCATCGATGTTGGTTTTGAATGTGGGATAAGACCGATTAATCCCTTCCATGAATACGGTCACAAAAACCGAAATATCCATATCCCGCTCTTCAAGGTTGAACCATATGAATCGCACTCCACTATGGTTTAAAAAGTCAGCTACTGCTGTGCTCTTACCATAACCGGCACCGGCAATTATCGTAGTTACTTTTTTCTGAGTGATTTGAGAGAAAAACGGGTAGCATTCTACTCTCTCTATGGTCTGATAGAGTCTCGGCGGATTAAACTTGGAGTCAAGAAAACAGATGTGCTGTGAGAATTCCCGTGGTTCTCTCATCTCATTCTTCATGGGGGCTCAGAAAGAATACCGTTATATCTCAGTGTTTGCACGCTCGTACTGGAAAATTGAGACACTAGGCTAGCAATATCTATCTGGTTTGTAAAGTCCTTTTCAGATCGTTAAAAAGGATCAGATAGTACTGTTTCAATGAATTTATCCGGCAAACTCACTACAGCAACATATTTCTCTACAATATATGCTTCATATTGTCACAAAATCGAAAATTTGACGTTCCCCCACAGATCTCTGTATCTTTTCATTTCTTGTTGAATAAATCTGTATACGCCGGATAATCAATTCTTCGACAAAATCCTGACACAGGATGTCAAAATAAGTGAAGGTGTGGTCATCCAGAAATGAGATATTTTTTGCAAGGTCTGGGAAGACGAAGATCTTAACCGCAGGAATACATTGGGTAAGTAGGGGCACATTGCAATGCTTTCCTCCATCTGAGTCTGAGTATGACAAAGATCCTTTTCCGTGTTCATCGTCGATAACGCACTTGTTATATTCTGTCTCTTGATCCCTGAATTCAGACTTCTCCTGCGCCGGCATAGATTTACTTGCTAAAGTTTTTCACTTGAAAACGAAGGGTTTAAACCTAGTGAATGGGAAAAAAGAATTGATATGTTGGCACATGTTTTGCTTCATGTTAGCTTCATTCGATCTGAATTTCTAT
>JAXHSZ010000502.1:0-4371 GCA_034190725.1 Thermodesulfobacteriota bacterium | reverse complement strand
CGATTCGAAGTGGACGAAAGTGAAGCCACCCCTTCAGTGAGTTCGATTCGAAACGTTTTTTGCTTCAGATTCAGTAAGATACAGCCTCGCAGTAGGAAAAAATCGCTCAATTTAGGTTAAACAGTCACTCAGAGACAACAGGAGGAAATGAAATGATTGAATGCTGTTTGGTAGTCAGTAGCGAAACTCATACGCGTTTTTTTACATTGGAGTCAGCTGAAAGCCCTGAGGTGGAATCAGGGCCGAATCTGATCAGCCAGGGGGAACTCTCTAACACGGAGAGGGAGATGCCGAAAAGTACTTTATTTGCGGACTCAAAGACAGGTCGTGGTCGGACTCCAAAGGGAGGCGCTGTTCATGGCTATGATGACCATCGCACGCACCATGAAGAAGAATTTGAGCGTTTCTTTGCTCGCAAAATTATGGAAAAGACAAGACAACTTGCCCGTGTGAGTCACAACAACCATGTTGTGATTGCAGCGTCTGCACGGATGCTTGGATTCCTCCGACAAGAGATGGACATCCTCCACAGGGACGGACTGCAAGTTCAACAACTGGCCAAGAATATGACTCAATTTTCACCCTGGGAAATTCATGATCGTCTTGCCAGGGAGCAATTGGTGCCACCGAGAAAGAGGCCGGGGGCCTAAAGTCTGCAAAGGAACAAAGTCTTCTATCGTCCTGTGCCCATTCATAAACGTTTCTTTTTTTCAATCTTCGAGCCTGCCTGTTCGTGGTTCAATGCGGACAGGTCAGACTCGTATTTTTTATCCTCAAAATATCTAAAGTTCCCTGCTGTCAAGATCTTTCTCTTCCTTGACCTCGTAAAAAATATCTCATTTCTGAATGGACACCGGTATGCATTGAATTCTGATTTCATAAGTTACAATTTTCAACAACCTCCCAATTACCCCGTTTGCCGGATGCACTCCTCTCGAAAGAGACAGGCATTCTGGTCGCAATAATATTGAGCGGATCCAAAACAGTCAAAATTCCCTTCAGCCTTCTGTATTGTTCTGATGAGTTCGGCCTTTCTCAAACCAGAAGTCTTGATATTGAGTTTCATGGCAGTTTTCTGAAGTTCTTTCATCGTCATTTCCTGTCTTCCTCCTCTTGCATCATTTTTTTGTGAATGTTACTCGGCCGTTTGAGAGAATATTCCACTTTATAAGGCCTTTGAGTAATCGACAAGTCGGCCTTCCTGAAAGCCAAGATGCTTGAAGAGTCCCTGTAGTTGTTTGTCCTGCTTATCAACCACCACACGGATCATCTTAATGCCTTTGTCATGAGCTGCCTTCGATACTGCTTGAATCAACTGAGTGCCGATTCCTTTTCGCTGATATCTCGGATCAACACCTATGGTCTGAATGACACATGCCTCAGTAGTATTTTCAGGGACGTACATCATGGATGCAAGGACAAAACCGACAACTTCGTCATTCGCTTTGGCGAGAAAACTGAGATTGAATTGTCCACCGATAACTTCATCGATGCCGTAAGTGACTGCTCTTTGCAGTCCGCTAATTTTTCTGTCAATAGCCAAAATGGAATCAATGTCTGTAGGCTCGATTAATTGAATTTGTACCTTATTCTCTTTGGCTGCCATAAAATATACCTCCTTTTGCAAGTGTACTTGTTGATTCGACACTCATAACAATTTAAACCTTGCAGCAAATGTAAAGACTGCATACGGAACAACCTCAGGAATTATTGCCATTAAAGGCTGTGTTTTTCAGCTGTGAGAAGTCTATTATATTCGATTACTATACCTGCGAGCTCTGCCAGCCCTTCGGCAAATTCAACATCTTCGTAGCTGAATTCTGTTGGAATAGAGGTGTATATCCTTAAGAGTCCAATGACCTTTCCTTTGAATGGAATAGGCACTGAGAGGATAGAAGAAATGCCCTCTTTCACTGCTTCAGCAGGGTATTGAATTCGAGGGTCGTCGGATACATCATCTACGCAAACAGGGATACCGTCCATTGCTTCACTGATGCTTTTGTCAGCATGCACCGGTCCTTTTCTCAGGTAATGATCACTGAGTCCGTAAGAAGAGACTGATTCAAGCACTCGTGTTTCTTGATTAAGCAGCATCAATGCACTTCCCTTCACTCCAATAGCCTTGGCTACACTCCCTGGTATGATGTCCAATACTTCTGTGAATTTTGTAGTGGATGATATTTGTTTCATCACATTTCTAAAGGTCTCAAAAAAGTTGTAATGATAATAGAGTTCATCTTTTACTTCTGTTATGTCTTTTGAAGTCATTGTTTTCATAGCGACCTCCCTTTGTAAGTGAAATTCCCCTCCAAACCACATACATCTTTCTGGACAATATTTTCTTTTCTGCGGGTCAACATGTATCAAATGAAATCCAAGGTAACGTTAAAGTGAATAGCACTTTTGTGAAGAATAGTCTTCAATGAACTGCGGTCTGCATCCCAAAGCGAATCATTTAGAATTCAGAGATTTAAATTCATGTGATATCAGTATCCAGACAAATGTCAGTGAATAGAAAGAGGATTAAATTGATTTTACAGCACCAAGAGGAACCTCTTTAATAAGATTTTGCATGAGGTATGCCAAAAATTGACTTTTAAATAAAATGTATCATTTCAAGAATTTATAGTGAGCTTCATTTGCGAATCGCCAATTTTATTTTTTCGACGTTGAAAATCTTCGAAACTTTTAGAAAAATTAAAACAAAGAGCATCAACACAAAAACTCAATAGATAGAAGAAAATGTTACAGATCCAATATTGAGTAAAAATCATACAAAAAAACAAGATGAACAGATAAGAGATTATCAATAGTGCCATGTCATGCGTAAAATGTCACTGTATCCTATCTTGCATTTTTGAAATGTAATCGTATTGAGGCTCAAAGTGACAAAGGCACAGAGCACAAAGGATGAAGTAATCCACCTCAGGCAATTGTACATACCAAGGCATTGCCCATTCAATTTTACACTTTGTGACTTTGAGCCTGAACCAGATAGATGCAACTGATAAAGTCTTGTAAAATATGATAAATCATTATTAGTACAACAGGAGGACAGGATTGAAGAGTTGAAGGAATCGAATAATCGATACGGCTGTCAGGAAAGTTCAAAATGACCGGAGGAATTGGCTCAGAATTCTCTCAGTTTAATGGTTTTACAACATGGGGCCGTTTATCAGCCCTTTTTCTGATCTGAGTTCTCATCCACTTTAACAGTTCTTTTTCATTTTTATAGTCTACAATATTTTTAAGATGTTCAAATGGGATTTCAGCACGGGCCGCACTCTTGTGGCCGCCTGCTGAACCGATATGTCCAAAGCTCAATTGGGCCACCCTTCCTGCGTTTTTACGAAGGCCGTCATTTCTAAAGATAATGGTCAGTTTGTTCCCATGCAAACCGGATATGATGCTCCAGTTGACAGAGTCCACTTTCATAAAAAAATCCGCTATGATCACACAAACATCTGGATTTTTTACGTGACCGAGATGGACATATACCCAGCCTCTTTGCATTCGCATAGTCGAGAGTGCGATTTGAAAATATTTCAGGAAATCACGTCGCAGTTCCGATTGCTCGATCTTTCGCATAAGATGTATATTGGCATATCGAAAGAGAAACTGAAATGCTTTGACGTCTTCAAGTGTAGTCTGCCTTTCAAAATTGCTAGTATCAGATTTGATGGCCAGGACAAGACCTGTGGCGAGTTTTGAAGAGGGCTTTATTCTGGCGGCCCTTAAATATTCCGTTATGATGCTGGCATTGGCCCCATATTGTGGACGGATGTCCTGAAAGGGAGCTTTACAACCGGTTTCGGGGTGATGGTCTATGATTACGTCAGGCTTGAATTTGGAAAAGGCCATATTGTGATCTGGTTGGGAGTCGACAATGACAAAACGGTGAAACTGTTGTTCATCTATTTTGCTGACATGAACGAGATTTACTCCCAAAAGACGCACCATAGCAATATTGTCCGGACGATTGATTGTATTGATATTCGATATTGTTACGCCCGCTGCTTTGTGCCACAAGAGTCTCTTGACAGCCATGGCGCTGGCAATGGAATCCGGATCAGCATTGATTATAATGAGCACATGGTCGTCGTTCGAAAACTGATTATAGAAACGACGCAATCTTTCAGAGGCAGAAGTAGCCATAAATACACTGAGTTCTTAAAGAATCCGCGTAATCCTCGAACGGAGAGGACTTTGTATTGTAGCATTGTAAAAGTTGAGGAAGAATAAATAATTATCTAATACTACTACGTTAAGTTTTTATTGACATTATTTCGATTTTTCTATATACACTCGGGTATGGAAACTCGAGAGATAGAACAATTTCGGTTGAAGCTGGAGGCTTTCGTGGCTGATGTA
>JAXHSZ010000501.1:0-15953 GCA_034190725.1 Thermodesulfobacteriota bacterium | reverse complement strand
TCATCTGGTCCCATTGGGCGAGTATGTACCACTTGGAAAATATCTTTTTTTATTAATAAAATTACTGAGGGCATTGGAGACTTTTCTTCCGGGACAAAGATAGAACCAATGGAGTCACCCATTGGAAAACTTGGGGTTTTCATATGTTATGAAGCCATATTCCCTGACCTGGTAAGAAGATTCGTAAAAGGAGGAGCACTGTTTCTTGTCAATATAACGAACGATGCATGGTTCGGTAAGACGTCTGCTCCATACCAGCACCTTTCCATGGTGACTTTTCGAGCGATTGAGAACAGGGTCTCAATAATCAGAGCTGCCAATACAGGCATCAGTTCAATCATTGATGAGACAGGAAAGATACAATCCACAACGGATATTTTTGCAAGAGATATTCTCATAGGTGAGATCCCATTGATGAAAAATCCATCGTTTTATACTCTGTATGGAGATATTTTTGCTCAAATCTGTCTAGGAATTACAATACTAATGATATTAAGAGAGGTTGTGAAAAGTGTTAAGCGATATTCAAGAAAGGTTTAAAGAATTAGAGAAGAGACTATACGATATTCGAGGTTATCTTTGATGTTGATGGAATCAACTCACGATTAAACGACATAGAAAAGCTGATGGCAAAGCTCGGTTTCTGGGAAGATAATGAGAAAGCCCAGGTGGTGTTGAAAGAGAGGAAGTCTCTTGAGAATGTGATAAATCAATGGGAGACGCAGAAGGTAATTCTTGAGGATACCAGGGTACTTTTGGAACTCGTGGAGGAAGAAAGTGATGAAGAAACTGTTGCTGAAATCGAGATGAGTCTCGACGAGATAGATAAAGAGACCCTTCAGATGGAAGTGAAACGGATGTTGGGAGAAGAAAACGATTTCAGTAATGCCATCGTGAGTATTCATGCAGGAGCCGGAGGTACAGAGGCCCAAGATTGGGCAGAGATGTTGATGAGGATGTATTTTAGATGGTGTGAACGTAAGGGATTCAATACGGAGATCATAGATTACCTTGGTGCGGACGAAGCAGGACTGAAGAGTGTAACTTTCACCGTAGATGGGGATTATGCATATGGTCTTTTAAAGGCGGAGATTGGAATACACAGGCTCATAAGAATATCACCCTTTGATGCAGGGAGACGTCGTCATACATCATTTGCTTCCGTCTTTGTATACCCCGACATTGAGGATGAGGTTGACGTAGAAATCAATGAGGATGATCTCCGAATCGATACATTCCGTTCCAGCGGAGCAGGAGGGCAACACGTAAACAGGACTGATTCCGCAGTAAGAATCACCCATCTACCCACAGGCATCACAGTGCAGTGTCAAAATTTAAGATCTCAGCATAAGAACAAGGCTATGGCCATGAAGGTTCTCAAGTCCAGGTTGTATGAAATGGAGATGAAAAAGAAGGCTGAGAAGTTGAATGAACTTCACAGTGACAAGAAGGAGATTGCCTGGGGAAGTCAAATCCGTTCTTATATACTCCATCCATATCGGATGGTCAAGGATCATAGAACAAACAATGAAGCAGGGAATGTGGATGCGGTCCTGGACGGAGATATTGATCAGTTTATCGAGACTTTTTTGCTCTCCAACAATGAACCTTCTCCAATTGGAGCGACGAAATAATCTGCGCTTTGTTTGTTCCACTTCGAATGTCAGGTTTCAGTGTTCAGGTTTCAGGAGACAGAATATAATAAGTGCAAAATCGACAATGAGCACGGAAAAAGATCTTTGTCATACACATATTACGACTGATCTGTCATGGGCACGAATGAACAAGATGGTAGACTATTCTGACTGCTAACTGCTGACTATTATCTCCTGACACCTGAACCCCAAAACCCATTTGAGACGCAGTCTCCACCACTCGATACTCTGTTGTGAACACCAAGAAATGAGGGATACTAAAAAGCGTGAGGAAAGACATTATAAGGATCGGCACCCGGTCAAGTCGCCTTGCAATGTGGCAGGCGAACTGGGTAAAAGAACAGATAGAGAAGGAATACCAGGGTGTGCAATGTATTTTAAAAAAGATCAAGACCAAAGGAGATAAGGTCACAGATGTTCCCTTGGCGATGGTCGGGGGAAAAGGCCTCTTTGTAAAAGAGATAGAAGATGCACTTTTACGAAAAGAGATAGATATAGCCGTTCACAGCATGAAAGATGTACCGACACTTCTTCCGGAAGGGCTCCATATCAGGGCCATAACAGAGAGAGAAGACTTCAGGGATGTCCTCATCTCAAGAAGCGGTTTGAGGTTAGGGGAACTGCCTCTGAATTCCAGAATAGGAACCAGCAGTCTGAGAAGACAGGCTCAAGTTCTCCATGTTTACCCTGACTTTCTTATGATACCATTGAGGGGGAATCTGGATACGAGAATGAAAAAAATAGAAACAGACGGTCTGGATGGTATTATTGTAGCTGCTGCAGGAGTGAGACGACTCGGTCTGGAAGAAAGGATCTCTGAGTATATTCCACCTGAAACTTTGCTGCCGGCTATAGGACAGGGGGCATTAGGTATAGAGTCTCGTGTCGATGATTATTCAATTGACAAGATTCTTGATTTTCTCAATTCCATGGATTCAGAGAAAGCTATTACTGCAGAGCGGCTTTTTCTGAAGAAGTTGGAGGGGGGATGCCAGGTTCCCATAGCTGCTTTGGGAAAGGTTCAAGGAGAGATATTGACCATTCATGGTGTTGTGGGGAGTGTGGACGGAAAAGTACTGCTGAGAGACAGTGTATCAGGACGTTCTGACCGTCCAGCAGATTTGGGTGAAAGACTCGCTGAAAGACTTTTAGCCAGGGGAGCAGGAGATCTACTCCGAAGTATACTTCCAACAACTCACTAGGTGTCCATCAGTATTCTCTTTCAATGTGGGTTCATGTTCCTGACATACGGTCATAACATACTTACATCTTGGGCCAAACCTGCACCCATCGGGCAGGTCCGATGGTCCGGGCAGGACTCCTGGAATCACATCTAACCGTATCTTTGCCTCCCCGTTTCTCTTCATTCCGGGCAGGGAATGAAGAAGTCCCTCGGTATAAGGATGCATTGGTCTTTTAAAAAGATCCGTTACAGAGGTATACTCCACTATTTTGCCTGCATACATGACGGCCACATGCTGGGCAGTCTCTGCAATGACTCCCAGATCATGGGTGATGAGAATAATAGACATTCCTATCTCTTCTTTCAGCCGATTCATGAGGTCCATGATCTGTGCCTGGATGGTAACATCAAGGGCTGTTGTGGGTTCATCAGCGATCACAAGCTGTGGGTTGCATGATAGAGCCATGGCGATCATTACTCTCTGGCGCATGCCTCCACTCATCTGATGAGGATATTCCTCAATCCTTCGTTCCGGGGATGGGAATCCCACCAATCGTAACATGGACACCGAGACATCCAGAGCATCTTTCTTGGAAAGCCCTCTGTGAAGCCTGACGACCTCTGAGATCTGATCTCCGATCTTGAAGACGGGATTGAGAGAAGTCATTGGTTCCTGAAAGATCATAGATATCTTGTTTCCTCTGATCTTTCGCATATCACTTTCTTTGAGTTTGAGGAGGTTCTGTCCTTCAAAAAATATCTCTCCTCCCACTATCTTTCCAGGAGGATCAGGGATCAACCGCATAATAGAGAGAGCAGAGACACTCTTTCCACACCCAGATTCCCCCACTATGCCAAGGGTATCCCCTTCGTCTAAATGGAGACTTATCCCGTCTACTGCTTTTACAACCCCTTCATCCGTAATAAAGTGAGTCTTTAGGTGAATAATTTCCAGTAATCTTTTGCTCATCTCTTGTTATAGCGTTCTCTTTCATATCTTGTCATATCTATAGCTTAGAAGTTTTTATGTGTCAAGCTTTCTGATTCAGTTCAAACGATTATAACCAGAAATGCTTGAACATTTTGTAATTGTGTTGACACCTTATGTGAATTTTGATACCGTGGGCAAAATTTTAAAATAATATGAAAAGGAGAAGACCAATGGCCTGGAACCAAGGAGGAGGAAGAGGGCAGGAACCTCCGGATTTAGAAGAGATCATTAATGCCATTAGGGGAAAATTTAAGGGGAAATTCCCTTTGGGGTATATTTTTCTGGGGATAATAGTTGTTATATGGTTAGTCTCCGGTATCTATATTATACGCCCCGATGAAGAGGGACTTGTCAAGAGGTTCGGCAAATATACGTATTCAACAAAACCAGGTCCTCATTATCATCTCCCCTGGCCTTTCGAATCAGTATTAAAAGTTCAGGTTACCAAGGTCAGAAGATTGGAAGTGGGATTTCGTACCATCAGTGTGGGGCCGCCTGCCAGGTACAGAGCGGTTCCAAGAGAATCCTTGATGCTCACGGGCGATGAAAATATTGTGGATATGCAATTCATTGTACAGTATAAGATAAAGAATGCGGTGGCTTTCCAGTTCAACGTCAGAGATGCGGAAAATACGGTTAAAAAGGCTGCTGAAGCAGCCATGAGGGATGTGGTTGGAAAGAATAAGATTGACGATGCTCTGACTGTGGGAAAGTATCAAATGCAGCAAGACACAAAGAAGCTTTTGCAGGTCATTTTGGATGAATACAAAGCGGGGATAAGTGTCGAGGCGGTTCAGTTTCAGGATGTTCATCCCCCAAAGGAAGTTGTGGCGGCTTTCAAAGATGTTGCCAGTGCGAAAGAAGATAAGATACGATTTGTCAATGAAGCTGAGGGATACAGAAACGATATTCTTCCCAAAGCAAAAGGAAAAGCATCTCAAATTGTAAATGAAGCTCTTGCGTATAAAGAAGCCAAGATCAAACGTGCGGAAGGAGATGTGAGCAGATTTACTCAGATATTGAAAGAGTACAGGAAAGCAAAGGATGTGACGAAAAAAAGGCTCTATCTTGAGATGATGGAGGAGGTGCTCACGGGTATCGGAAAGGTGATCATTGACGGCAAACACAGTGGTAACATTTTGCCCCTTTTACCTCTCAAAGGTCTGGAGCCTTTTACAATGAAAGAAACCGATAAAACCAGCGAATAAATCTACTATTTGGATAGTGTGGAGGAATATATGAAAAAGAGCACGTATATTATTGGTATTATCATTGTGATACTTTTAATTGGTGTAAATGCGTCGTTCTATGTTGTTGACCAGACTGAATATGCCATTATCATTGAATTGGGGAAGCCCAGAAGGGTTGTGCTTGATCCGGGGTTGCATGTGAAGATTCCCTTCATTCAACAGATAGTATATTTTGACAATCGAATCCTGGAATATGACGCTGCCCCGGCAGAAATCCTCACCAAAGACAAGAAAAACCTGGTGGTGGATAACTATTCAAAGTGGAAGATAAAAGACCCACTGAAAATGTACCAGACCGTCAAAAGCGAAATAGGGGCTCAGTCCCGCCTTGACGACATCATATATTCACAGTTGAGAGTGGAGTTGGGCAGGCACAATCTCCTTGAGATCGTCTCTGAAGCAAGAGAAGATATCATGAAAAAAGTCATTAAAAAGAGCAAGACAACCGCTCCAGACTATGGAATAGATGTGGTTGACGTCAGGATAAAGAGGGCAGACTTGCCCCCGGAGAATGAGCGGTATGTGTTTGAAAGGATGAAAGCGGAAAGGGAGAGACAGGCAAAGAAATATCGATCCGAGGGACAGGAGGAGTCCCTGAAGGTGAAGGCAGGCGCCGAGAAAGAGAGAACGATTATTTTGGCTGAAGCATATAAAGAGTCAGAGCAGTTAAAAGGGGATGGTGATGCTAAGGCCATAAAGATATATGCTCAAGCATTCGAGCAGGATCCGGACTTTTATCGATTTATTAGAAGCCTTGATGCCTATAAAAAATCGTTAAAACAAGGTACGGTAATGATCCTTTCACCGGAAATGGAATTCTTTAAGCATCTGAGAGAGGGCAGGTGAGAATCCCACCATATAATTGAAAACCGAACCTTATAAACCTATACAGTCAATCTCTTTGTTTCGGAAGACTCGAATGGAAAAAAAGGCGGGAACAAAGGAAACCAAAAGATATCTGAAGAATCTAATAGACAGCGTAGTAGATCCCATGTTGACTGCAGATACAGAAGGAATAATCACCTCTGTCAATGAAGAAGCCCAAGATTTTTTGGAGTATTCGAGTGAAGAGATCATTGGAAGGCATATATCTACGTGTTTCAAACACAGTATGGAAGAATCAAATAAGATCATGATGTTTCTTGAAGAAAAAGGTAATTTCAACAACTATGAGATGTTGTTTGTCACCAAATCGAGAAAAGAAATTCCATCTCTTTTCTCTGCATCCTTCATTAGGGATGCAGAAGATGACGCCATAGGCATGCTCGGGATATTCAGGGATATTTCCGAAAGAAAGGAGTTGGAGAATGAGCTGAAAGAAACCAAGGAATTTTTAGAGAGCATCATTAAAAGTTCAGTAGTGGCAATTGTAACAGTGAACAAGAGGGGATTTGTTCATTTCGTAAACAATGCAGCAGAAGCCATAATGGGCAGTGCAACAAATGTTGTGGGCACCCATATATCGTATTTTTACGAAGGGGGATTAGATGAGGCCAAGAAGGTATACAACGAATTAAAAGGCAAAGGAAGTTTAGAGGATTATGAGACTACATTGATACGGATTGAAGGCGAACCGATTCAGATATACTCCTCCATGTCAATGCTGAAGAATGAGAAAGGAGAGGAAGTAGGCACTTTAGGAGTGATGAGAGATATCACTGAAAGTAAAAGGCTCCAGAATGAACTGGAAAGACTCTCAATTACAGATGATCTCACAGGTTTATACAATCAGAGGCATTTCTATAGAGAACTGCATAAAGAGATTGAAAGGTCCAAACGACAGAATCGGCCACTTTCATTGCTATTGTTGGATGTTGATGGGTTCAAGCAATATAATGATACCTATGGTCATTTAGAAGGAGATAAGATTTTACAGAAGGTGGGGAAGGTTGTCACTCGGAATATCCGGTTGAATGTTGATTCAGGACACAGATATGGTGGAGATGAATTTATAATCATTTTGCCGGAGACAGACAGGGCTCAAGCGTTCTCTGTTGCCCGGAGGATATGTAAATCCTTTAACGACAACGTATTTGACGGTGTCACAGTCAGCATAGGTTTGGTAGAGTACTCCGAAGGATATGATTTGGAAACATTTATAAAACACGCCGATAAGGCAATGTATAATGCAAAAAATGAAGGTGGAAACCGAGTTACTGTCTTTACATAGAATTCTGCAAATTTTCAACATGTGAGGTTAACCAAGTCCACACATTGCCGGCTGCTCATCACAGCCCTGTTTAACCGCACAGGTCGCAAATTTTCTCTCCTTGAAATTCCGGTTTATTCCCAATTTTCTTTTACTGATATCCTGTATCATTATTACAATGAGTTACGATGCATTTACACGAGGGTATTTTAATATATGTTGAGAGAAGATCGGGAGGAGTTTGAATTGAAAATGTAAAACGGTGAGGTTGCTCAGATGAAAGACCGAAAGAAATCAATCCCCTTGGACAAACGTATTATCTTTGCACTTGATGTGGCATCGGACAAAGAAGCAAAGAAATGGGTAGAGAAGCTTGAAGGCCATGTAAAATTTTTTAAAGTGGGATTACAGCTTTTTTTAGCTGGATGGTTCCCAATCGTTGATTGGATAGTGAAAAGGGACTTAGAAGTTATGGTAGACTTGAAGTTCTTTGATGTGCCCAAGACTGTAGGATCTGCTGTAAGTCAACTCAAGGGCAGGGGGATTTCTTTTACAACAGTACATGGGAATGATAAAATCCTCAAAGCCGCTGTTGAACATAAAGGTGAAACCCAAATCTTGGCAGTCACGGTATTGACAAGCTTGGATCGTGGGGATTTAACGGATCTTGGATTTGAATGTGACATTGAGGAGCTTGTTCTTGCAAGGGCAAGAAGAGCGTTAGATATCGGTTGTGATGGAGTAGTATCATCAGGATTGGAAGCGCCGAAGTTGAGGCACACTCTTGGAGATAATTTCTTGGTTGTGGTGCCAGGAGTCCGTCCTATGGATAACTGTAAAAAAGACGACCAAAAAAGAATTGTCGATGTAAAATCGGCCTTTACAAACGGTGCTGATCACGTAGTAGTGGGACGACCGATTCGAGAGGCCGATGATCCTCTAAGTGTAGTACGGAAAATGCAAAGAGAAATTTCAGAGGTTCTTTGACAAAGCTCTTTGTTGCTGGTTTGTTTTTTTTCAACCTGAAACCAGACACCTGAAATCCATGAACTTTAAATCTTAAAACGGTCAGAAAATAACTTGCCATTCTGGCATACCGTCTTCGTGCAGACCCTTATGACCTCATTTGTCTTCAAATAGTCCTATAAACTCATCATAACCCTCTTTTTCCATTTCTTCCCTGGGGATAAAACGGAGGGCGGCAGAATTAATACAGTAACGAAGTCCCGTTGGATCAGGCCCATCTCCAAATACATGTCCCAGATGAGAATCACCGAGTTTACTCCGCACCTCTGTTCTCACCGTAAAGAAACTTCTGTCCTCCACTTCAATGATATTTTCTCTTTGAATAGGCTTTGTAAAACTCGGCCATCCGGTTCCTGAATCGAACTTATCAGTTGAGCTGAACAGCGGTTCCCCAGAGATTATATCCACATAGATTCCTTCCTTTTTATTGTCCCAATATTCATTTTGGAAAGGTCTTTCTGTTCCATTTTCTTGAGTGACATGATATTGCAGAGGAGTCAATCTCCTCTTCAGCTCTTCTTTCTTCCATTTTTTATGCTCTCTATTCTGTCTATTTGATCCGATCATTTTTTTGTTATCTCTCCATATCTTATCCAGGTATTGATCCCGACCGGAAAAGTATCTGTAATATTTGTACTTTAAAGGTTTCTTTTTGTAATAATCTTGATGATAGTCTTCAGCGTGATAAAATTCAGATGCTTCTTTAATTTCCGTTGCAATCGGTTCTTCATAAATACCGGATTTATTCAACTTTTCCTTGGATTTTTCCGCAATTTTCTTTTGTTCCTGATCATGATAAAAAATTACAGATCGATATTGGTACCCTCTGTCAACAAATTGTCCCCCGGAATCTGTCGGATTTATTTGTTTCCAATACACATCCAAAAGATCTGAATACGTTATTTGTGAAGGATCAAATATGATTTGAACAGCTTCAACATGACCGGTTCCTCCGGCTGAAACCTGCTCATACGTGGGATTATCTACATGTCCTCCTGTGTATCCTGATGTGACTTCAATGACACCCTTCATTTCTTCAAAAGGCTTCTCCATGCACCAGAAACACCCTCCGGCAAAGGTCGCCTTACTGTATTTCGGCTCTGCATGTGAGTTATATTGGACAAAGAGCAAGATAAAAAATAACAAAAGTGCTACATCAATTCCTTTTACTATCATAGCATATCTCCTTCAATGTACTTCTCAATATGTTTAGAGAAATACAAATACATCAACATCCATTACCCATGTTCATTTTAGCAAAATGATCCATTATTCAACTTAAGCCTATTCTTTAATATATGCTCAGATCTTCATAAGTCAATATGAAGAAATATCTTTTGAGAATTCTGTTTTTACAAAGAAATATGAGAGGATTGGTTAAAGCGGAAGATGGGATTGTCTGGGGGAATTGTATGTGTTGGAATTTTTTTTCCAAGATATTTATTCAAATGTCTTCAACTTCTCACATTTTCTTATGAGTCGTTCATTGTAAGAGAGTCCTTCTATGGAGCCACACAATGACCGTTCCCATGATCCGTAAACAGGATTTGGGAGGAGAATCCATTTGTCTCCCCAGTAGGATGCATACTTTTCTAAAATATATTTGTGAGTTTCTGTAGTGGTCTGAGTACGTTCAGTATTAGAAATAAAATCGTTCAGATCATCTCCAATTAAGAGAAGGATTCTGTAGTCTTTTGCCACATATTTTCTACGTGAGGTCTTGTCAGAACTCCACCCTCTTTCTTTTTTCATGAGCAGTGTGTCCGGTTTAGATTTGATGTGAAATCCCAATTTTTCGAGATTTCTCCGGGTGTTCACTTCCAAATCACTCGTTCTATTGGTTACATAAAAGATCTCTACTCCTTTACTCTGCGCATACGTTACAAACTGAAGGGAACCGGGTATTGCCGATGCATCAGCCTTTTGTACCCATCTCTTCCAAATTTCTTTGTTGAAACACTTTCCATCTTTTACTAATTGTGCCTGGAAAGGAGAATTGTCCAGAACTGTTTCATCAATATCAATAATGACAGCTGGCGGCAATATGCTGTATTGTTCTCCTTGTTCAAGAGCAGCTGTCCATGTTGAAAGCTTAAGGGCAGCATCCAGTTTCTCTTTGGCTACTCGATAAGCCTGATGAGCGGAAGCAGAATGCTCTGCCGAGGACTGGATCCATAAGACCGCATGAAGACTTTCATGTTTCAAAGGGTGCGGAGTACATGATGAAAACAGTAGAGACAGCCATAGACAAAATACGCCTGTTAAAAGTTTTTCTTTAATGAGCATAGTCTTTCCCCTTGAGTTTCAGACAAAACATTCAATTGAGGTGTAGTATAGAACTCATCCCAATCCATGAATGGCTACTTGAAACAAACTCTGTGTCAGGCTCAGATGGAGGGGCACATTCCAATGATCCCTTCATACCCATTGCATTTATGTATTGAAATCTTTCTGAACGCTTATTATTTTATAGGAATAAAAAATAAGTGTATATCATTCCTGGATGGACACCAATTCGGTGTGTATTGATTATTTGCGGTAGAATGCCAATCTGTTCGCATAAGGTTCAAAAAACTGTCTGAGATGCAGCCTTTCTTTGTCAGACAATGGTTCGGGATTACTGCCGACATTGGCTAATGTCTTCACTTCTGCGGATGTTGAACAACCGACAATGGCAACGGTAATATCATGAGAAAGTGCATACCGTAAAAGAAGCTCAGCGGATATCCCCATTTTCATTTGAACATAGTGTGATCCACCTAAAACTTTCATGGCGATGACTGCAATTCCTTTTTCTTGAGCAGCTGGGAGGGTAGACGTAAGAAAGCCGCCTATAATCCCCTCCACTGGATTAACAGGCATCATAACAGCATCCACAGGCCAGTTTATTACAGCCTTGGTGAGAATATCAGGATCATAATGTGCGGTGACCCCTATAAAACGGACTCTTCCGGATGATTTTGCCTCTGTAAAGGCTTCCAATGCGCCTCCCGGCCCAGAGATAACTTCCAGGTCTCTCTCTGTTCTGACATCATGAATCTGCCAGAGATCCAGGTAGCTTGTGTTCATCCGCTTAAGGGTTTCTTCAAGGTCTTTTAAGGCTTCGTGCTTATACCTGCCAGCAGACTTGCTTGTTTGAAAGATTCCGGCTCGTGTCTCTGGAAGTTCACTCCATACTGAACCATAATATATCTCACTGTCTGAGTAAACTCGAGCTGAATCAAAATAGGTAATCCCATGATCGAGGGCATCCTGTATCACCATTCGCGCTTCATTCTTGCGGCCATAAGTACGTAAGACACCTTCACCTCCAAGGCCGACAATAGTAACGGTCGGCCCCGGGTCATTAAAAATTGTTTTCTTTGGACTTTTTCTTTCCATCACATTCGTATTTCAGGATGTATCTTTATTTCAATGTCAGATATATCAACATATATCATGAGTATGATTGATTAGCAAAGATTTTCTGAATTCACGATAGGTAAAATTTCATATGGTGTGTTCACTAGAAAATCAGGTCTCGCTTTCTCCAGTTTTGCTCTGCTATGATATCCCCATGTCACGGCTATGCTCTTTACGCCTGCTTTTTTCGCTTCAAGAATATCACTCATCGCATCACCGATCATGTAGGTGTTTCCCAGCGTTACTTTGAATTCACGCACAGCGGTAATGATTTTTTCGGACTTTGAACCCGGTTTTTCCGCTCCCATGACAAGATGCACTTTGTCCTGAAGCTTTTCCTTTTCCAGGACTTGATCAACAGCGCATTTTACGTTTGTCGTTACTATTGCAAGATGATTCTTATCTCCCAATTTTTGTATGACCTTGTCTATACCTGAAAAAATGTGTGGGACTTGAGTATTCCTTACAAGAAGCTTGAACACATGATCGGCAAAAAGTGTGGTTTTATCCTGAGGAAGGCCGATCTGCCGACCAAGTTCTTCGAATGATATATTGTCCAACTGTTCAATATCTGATTTAAGCGGGAAATTGGAGTGGTCAATTTCTTCACAAGCCTGTTTTGCTATCTTCAGATTTATATCAAGAGAATCTACTATTACTCCATCATAATCAAAAATTATGAGTTTCTTTTTCATATATCAAGACCCAAATATTGACTTTCATACATCAAATGCAACGGAGTTGTCCATCGGAATATTAAGAATCTGACAAGGATGTACTAAGATTGAAAGCAGTATAAACCAGAAATTTAGGTATTTGTTGAATTTCAGTAATAAAACCGTGAAATGGACACTAGGTATGTGTCAAATTCTATCGCTTATACTTCTCATAGATTGCAAAGTGAATGGGGCATGTGCAGATCTGGCTATAGGCAAACGGGAGCCGATAAGAACAGGTGGCAGGCTCCCCGGTGTTTAGAAAAAGAACGTTTTTTCCATTGGCATACCAGACTTCACACATCTCAGTATTCCCGCATCGCTCAGTTTCAATACATGAAAAGTTATGCCGGCATTTCATTGTCTCCCGGATCACTTCATCAGGAATAATGAAAGTCATGTCTGTTCTCCCTTATGACGTAATGAGTCGATTTGAGAGATAAAAAGGACATGTTTTCTACAAAATTCTTTGCCTGCGCTTCAAAGTCTCTTTCTGGCGATATCGGGCCTTATATGCATTAAAATCCCAACTCTGAAAGAACTCCTCAGCTGCTTTGCGGCCTGCTTCATAGAGATTGTCGCTCTTTTTTCGAGAAAGGTCGAACTCTGTCGTGCGTATCCCAAGTGTGGGAAGGGGAATCGTGCGGACAAAATGAGAGTCTCTTCGTTTGCCGTATTTTACTTCTGATTGCACAGCAGTGATTTACCCGGCAATCGGTTTGAAGCAAAGCATAACGTCAACTTTTGTATAATATACAATGCCTCACTGGTGAAAATTACATTGAGTAATAGAATTTCAGAAGAAAAGCCGATTTTTTTCTCTTATTTTGTATTTTAACGTATAGAAGAAAAAAAGATCTGTCAAGATCTTTTTGAGAATTCCAAATTGAGAACAGGAGGAAGAACTTTTTCTGATAAGTTTGATAATGACAATGGGTACACAGTTTCGGTTGTTATGGCCCCGCAGGTGAAAGGCCGGATGACAACTTTATCTGTCCAAGTCTCATGGGTAAGAAAACGGAAAGGATATTAATAATTCCAACGGCAAGAAAGGAGCATCCTATGGCTATCCATTGCAAACAGGAGATGGTAAAGTTGTTTATCTGAGACATGAATATTAAGTATACCGGCCATGCTTCCAGAATAACCACAAGACCGATGAAGATGATACAGTATATCATACATACGACTCCACCAAAACCGGTTGCTATTTTGGCTGAGTTTTCCACATTGAATCTTGGATAAGAAGCCCCGATTCCAATACCGATACCAATGATCCCAAAGGTCATAAAGAATATTGTAACAGATGAGAGAAACATCATAAAGTCACTCACTTTGAGAAGATAATTTGAAAGGATTATGAGTACCTCTGCCAGTACGAGCAATGGGATGAGATTGGCAAAGAACTTGCTCCAGAGAAAGCTCTTTATGGTGATAGGTGAGCTTCCGATTATCCAGAATGAACGCCCCTCCAAACTCACAGCTGGAAATGCAAACCTCGTTGCTACAGCAGAGAGGACAAAACCTGCAAGACCCATATTCAAAAAAGAGATCAGGTTTTGCATATAAAAGGTCGGGAGAGGGGAGCTGTCCAGGGGGAGGGCACTGAAATTATAAAGATACACCACAACAAGGGCAAGTAATAAGAATAACTGCGACCATTGTGTGGCGTCCCTGAAGAACGTTTTCATATCTTTTGTAATGAGTGTTTTGGTCTGTGAAGAGAAGCACCCGGCAAAGAGGTTGACTATCATATCGATTGGGCTGGTTCCGGCCACAATGGATTTCCTTGCTTCTTGTGATTTAGACCATCCATCATAGTAGAGCCAGGAAGAAAGGTGGTTTCCCGTGACGATTAATATCATTGCAGTACTGAAGAGGACCAGGGAAAAGAAGAGGGAACTGCCTGGGCAATTGTGGAGAAGGGGCAAGATGGTCTGAGTGGCCCAATAACTGGGAAGAAAAGGAGAGGAAGGCGTCTCCAGGGCTGTGAGATATGAAGCCACAGCAGAGAATGTATCGGGATTGACCAATCTTTCCGGTTTGAGATATCGGAAGAGAAAATAAAGCACTCCTATGAGTATGATAGAGAGGAGGAGAAAGATATCCTTAGTCCGTCTAGCCGGAAATATATTCACCAATACCATTGTCAGTATTATTCCTAAACCGGCTGGAATTATCAAAAAAGGGATCATCACAATCACCAGCCCGATATAGTAGAGGAAGGATGCATTGTAGAGAACACCGTAGGCAATGAAGACCGGCAGACCAAAGAGGAGGACCATCCATGAGCTGTCGATAATGGTGTCAATGAATCTCGCTAAATATATCCTCCCAAGGGAGATGGGCACGAAATGGATCAGGTTGAGGTCCTCCGAAAGATAAAAGGTTGATAGAGATGTGATTATATTGCTGAAGAGAAGAATGGAAAAAAAGGTAAGAAATATCATGGAGAGCAACTTTTGTATCAGAAGATCCCCTATGATTTCGATGCTCTGAAAATATATCAAGACTTTGTGGGTTCCGATAAATATCCCTATCCATAAGGAAATTGTAAGGAATGCGAGCAGAAGCGCTTTTGTGGTTTCCCATCTGTCCCTATTGCTTATCTGGTTTTTTAAAGAAGCTATTCTGGGGGTGAGTAAGAGGGTGATTTGCTCCATTGTCTTTAACCAGTGTCCATCCATAAATGGCTTTTTTTCGCAATCTCTGCGTCAGACTCAGATGTAAGGGCACGTAGCAATGTGCCCCTACATACTCAATGTATTCCTGCGGTTAAAATCTTCGTCTTCCTTGACCTTGCAGAAAATATCTCATTTCTGAATGGACCCTCACTATGTTTTGAGAACCTCGATGATCTCAGCCATCTCTTCACCGCCGGTAAGACTGAGAAAGACTGACTCAAGCTTCTTCTCTTCAGTATTGCCGACTTTGTTACGGAGCTCATCTGTGGTTCCCAGGGCAATCAGCTTTCCTTCCTGAATGATCGCTACCCTGCCACACATCTCTTCAGCAATCCCCAGGGAATGAGTAGACATGAATACAGTTGTACCTTGAGTAGATATCAGCTTGAACATCTCTTTTACTAACCTGGCACCTTTTGGATCCAATCCCACCATTGGTTCATCAACTATCAGTACCTTGGGATTATGAATTAAAGCACCTGACATGACCAGTCTCTGTTTCATCCCATGGGAATACCCTTCAATCAATTCATCACCCCAATCAGTGAGCTCGAAGAGTTCCAAAAGCCTTGAAATTCTCATTTCGTAGCCGTTCTTATTCATGCCATACAGACCGGCCATAAAACAAAGAAACTCTTTGCCTGTGAGTTTTTCATAGAGAAAAGGACGGTCCGGGATAAAACCCGTAATCTTTTTTGCTTCAATGGGATTTTTACTCATATCATGCCCATTGATGATAACCTTCCCTGATGTTGGTTTGAGTAAACCTGCCATTATCTTGATGGTGGTTGTCTTTCCAGCGCCGTTCGGTCCGAGAAATCCGAAAATTTCTCCCTTTTCTATCTCAAGACTGACACCGTCAACAACTTTTAATCTGCCATACTTCTTTGTGAGGTC
>JAXHSZ010000500.1:0-11429 GCA_034190725.1 Thermodesulfobacteriota bacterium | reverse complement strand
GAACTCAAGCAGCGCCAAGACCAGCTTGAGAACCTGAACAAAGAACTTGAGGACACAAACAGGGGTATTGTCGCTTTGTATGGGGAACTGGATGAAAAGGCGGCGCACTTGGTCCGTGCAAACGATCTGAAGACCCGCTTTCTTTCAAATATGAGCCATGAGCTCAGAACCCCGATCAACTCCATCCTTTCCCTCTCGCGGCTTCTGCTCGAACATGTGAATGGTGAGCTTGCACCGGAACAGGAAAAACAGGTGATGTTCATTAAAAATGCCGCTGAAGACCTCTCCGAGATCATCAATGACCTTCTGGACATCGCTAAAATAGAAGCGGGAAAGGTAGAGGTTCATTCAGCTGAGTTCGATGTGGCGACTCTTTTCAGCACACTCAGGGGCATGCTCAAACCGATGCTGGTGAATCCTGGGGTAGAGCTCGTTATAGAGGAGCCTGAGTCCATACCGACAATGAAGAGCGACGAAGGCAAGATATCCCAGATACTCCGGAATCTTGTCAGCAATGCCATTAAATTCACCGAGCAGGGCGAGATCCGTGTTACGGCAAAAACGGATGCAGACGTCAAAAGCGTCATCTTCGCCGTATCGGACACTGGTATCGGTATCTCGTCTGAATTTCATGAGAAAATCTTTGAGGAATACACCCAGGTGAAAACGCCTCTGCACAAAAAAGTGAAAGGAACCGGCTTGGGATTGCCTTTGTCGAAGGAGCTCGCCGGACTCCTGGGAGGCAGACTCTTAGTCCAAAGTACCCCTGGAGAAGGATCAGTCTTCTCCGCTATCATTCCGCTCGTCTATTCAGGGATCACGGGAAAGATACAAAAACCGGCTATTGTGGATGTTACGAAGTTTTCCGTGTTGATTATAGAAGACGACGAGGAAATGCTTTTTCTCTATGACAAATTTCTCAAAGGTTCAGGCTTTCAGGTGTTTCCCGCCCGAAACCTGAGTGAGGCCCGTCAGAGTTTAACGGAGTTTGATCCTTTGGTCATTATCCTAGATATCCTGCTCAAGGACGAATCTGGATGGGACTTCATCGCCGAACTCAAGTCGAACGATGAGACAAGGGAAATCCCTATAATCGTAGCGACAATACTGGATGATTGCGAAAGGGGATTCACACTCGGTATCGAGGATTTTGCAACCAAGCCCATAGAACGAAAATGGCTTTTGGCCAAACTCAAAGACTTAGCACAGCATATGCCGGTCGAAAAACTGCTTGTTGTGGATGATGAAGAGGTTGCCCGGTATATTCTGAAGGGGATCCTTGTCGACACCAAATATACGGTCATGGAGGCCCCAGGCGGTGAGGAATGCCTGAAAATCGCACAGACAGAGAGGCCGGATATCATCTTTCTCGATCTGATGATGCCCGGGATGGATGGCTTTGAGACCGTGACCAAGCTGAAGGCATCGCCCGAAACCCGAGACATTCCCGTGATTGTCGTCACATCAAAAATATTGGATGAAGCGGAACGCTGTATTCTGAAAAAAAATACTCTGGCTGTTATTTCCAAGGAAACGACCTCGCGGGAATTGATCATAGAATCCATAAGGGATGCGATCTCCAGGATTACGGACAGGAAAAAATCAAGAGAGAAAAGCTAATCATGCCTGAAAATGACACGCCAGTCATTCTCGTCGTGGACGACACTGATGCAATGCGCTATGCATCGTCCAAGATATTAAAAGCAGCGGGCTTCAATGTTGTCGAGGCGGAGACGGGATACAAGGCGCTGGAACTGGCGAAACAAAACCCGGACCTGGTCGTCCTCGACATTGACCTGCCGGATATCAACGGCTTTGAGGTCTGTAAGCGGTTGAAGGGGGATCCCGACACCAAGTCCATCCCCATTCTCCATCTCACCGCAATCTACCAGAAGCTCAGTGATAAGGTCACCGGTCTTGAAGGCGGGGCTGATGGATACCTGACTCATCCGGTGGAGTCCATAGAATTGGTGGCAACCGTCAATACTCTTATGCGTCTGAAGCGTGCTGAAGCTGAGGCGGTTCACAAGGCTCATGAATGGCAGTCAACTTTCGACTCTGTGAAAGACGTCATTTGGATTCTCGATACCGAACATCGCATACAGCAAACCAACAAAGCAGTAGAAGGGATTTTCCAATATTCTAGTGAGGAGATCATCGGAAAACACTGCTGGGAGATTGTACACGGCACCAATGCACCGATTCCAGAATGTCCATTCCTTAGAATGCAAAAGAGTCTGCATCGTGAGACCGTTGATTTGCAAATGGGTGAGAACTGGTTTGAGGTCACTGCGGATCCTATCATGGATAAGGAGAATCAATATGTCGGTGCAATTCATGTATTCAACGACATTACAGAGCGTAAGCGGGCAGAGGAGGTTTTGCGCCGGCGTACAGAGGAGCTTGAAACCGTCCTGGACGCTATTCCGGCCTTTGTGTGGATCGGGCTCGATCCGGATTGCAATGTCATCAAAGGGAATCGAGCATCCAATGAGTTGACCGGGACTCTCAGGGAAAATAATGTTTCTCAGACAGCAGCCAAGTCAGGACAAGGTGTTTATATCAAGCAACTGAAAGAAGACGGCAGCGAGTATCAGGTGGAAGAACTGCCGATGCAGCGAGCTATCGCCATGCGTAAGCCTGTGCATGATGTCTTTATTAACTTCCAATTTCCGGATGGCCGACAGGTGAGTACCTTGGGCAGTGCTGTGCCGTTGTTCGATGAGCAGAATCAACCCCGAGGAGCTGTGGCTGCCTTTCTGGACATCACCGAATATCTCAATATGCAAGCCCAATTACGTCAGTCCCAGAAGATGGAGGCAGTGGGTCGGCTGGCCGGCGGAGTGGCTCACGATTTCAACAACATGCTGAGTATCATAAACGGATACTCGGAGTTGGCCCTTTTGCGAATGACCCCTTCAGATCCATTGTACCGTAATATTCAAGAGATCAAAGAGGCCGGTGAGCGCTCCGCTGATTTGACACGCCAATTACTGGGGTTTGCTCGCCAGCAGACTGTGGCCCCAGAGGTGTTGAATATGAACCGATTCATCAGCAACTCCGAAAAGATGCTGAAACGGCTTATCGGCGAGGACATCTCATTGGAAATAATCGAGGACCCGGAACTCTATTCGGTAAAGATAGACCCTTCCCAGGTGAACCAGATCCTGTTCAACCTGGCCGTCAACAGTCGGGATGCTATTTCCGGGGTGGGTTACATCACCATTGAAACCGTCAATGTAACATTAGATGCGGATTTTTGCCAAAAGCATCCCGGTTCTACACAGGGACAATTCGCGCTGCTGAGTTTCAGAGACTCAGGCAGTGGCATGGATACAGAGACCCAGTCGAAAATATTTGAACCTTTCTTTACCACCAAAGCCGAAGAGAAGGGAACAGGCTTGGGTCTTGCCACCGTTTACGGCATCATTAAACAGAACTCCGGTTTTATCGATCTTTACAGCGAACCGGGCAAGGGCACTGCCTTTAAAATCTATCTTCCTCGATTCGAACACGAAGAGACGCCGGAAATCAAAACTTGGGATGTCCGGTCGTTAACCGGCAACGAGACAATTCTGGTAGTGGAGGATGAGGAGCAGATCCTGTACCTGTGCCAGGAGGTGCTTAAAAACAATGGGTATTCAGTCATTATCGCAAGCACACCCGAAGAAGCGATTGTATTATGTAAAAAGAATCCCCAGAAGATTGACCTCCTGCTTACAGATGTGGTGATGCCATCAATGAACGGCAAGGAGCTTTATGAACACATAATAGCATTCAGTCCCGGTATTCAGGTGCTCTATATGTCTGGTTATACAGCTGATGTTATTGCCTGTAGGGGGGTGCTGGCCGAAGGGGCACATTATATCCAGAAACCATTTTCTATCAATGATATGGCAAGTAAGGTAAGGGAGGTACTGGATGCTCATATATTTTCAAGAAAAAACGGGAATACCCCTCTAACGGAATTATAATGCAAATACCACTACAATTAATAAGTGACTGGACGAAGACGAGATTGATATCAGGTTCAAGGAGGACAAAGATTTTACCGCAAGAATGAGAGCAATTTACACCACTCAAGAACTATTTTAGAGAATGATCTCCTCTCTCAAATCCTCCACCTTTTTCGCATCATCGGGTATTGTGCCTTTGGGCACAAAATCCACAGTGTTCACTCTGACCCTGCATCTGTTCTGAAAATCCTTCATAAAAGTCTCGGTTATCTTCTCTCTATCCGCATCTTCCTTTGCGAGTTCCAGTTTGGCTGATATGATATCTTTCATATCTTTATGAGTGACGGCCACATGAAATTTGGATATTTCCAATATCCGGGAAGTCACATCTTCAACTTCTGACGGGTGGAGAAACATCCCCCTCACCTTGACCGCATCACCGACTCTCCCAACAATTTTGGGAATTCGATTTGATGTCCTTCCGCAAGGACAGGGTTTATCAATGAGGGAGCCGAGATCACCGCTCCCAAAACGAATCCTGGGTAAAATTTCATTGAATGTTGTGGTTACGACCATCTCACCCACCTCGCCAAAGGGAAGCTGCTTTCCGGTTTCAGGGTCAACCACTTCGACAATAAAGTCTTCTTCAATATGCATCCCTGATCCTTCCTCACACACGCAAGCAGCGATTCCAACAGGCAAGAATGCATATGCCTCTTTTGTTGTAATATTGTACTCCTCTTCCAATGTCTTTCCTATGGCAGACGATCCAATGGCAAAAGCCGCTTTTATGTGAAAATCACGCCTGAAGTCATATCCCATCTCTTCCGCCCTTTTTATAACAGTCATGAAGAAAAGGGGGAACCCAGCAAAGAAAGTTGCCTTTAAATCGTGCATGATCTGAACCTGCAGATCTGTATTTCCGAATCCCGTGGGGACTACTGTAATCCCCATAGAGGTCATAATGTCGTCAACAAGGAGTCCTGCAGGCACAAAGTGATAGGCAAGGGCATTGATGACCACGTCTCCTTTTTTTGCTCCAATCTTCCACAATATCTTTCTTGCATGCTCTATGTCCGAATCCGAAAGGGTTTCATATTGCGGGCCGGGATGAATATAGATTCTTTTCAGAGTCTCCGGAGGTACCGTTAAAAAACCTCCGAAAGGAGGATTCTCCCGTTGTATCCGTACATAATCGTCCCTCGTTGTTATGGGGATTTTCTCCATGTCCTCAAGGCTTTTAATTTGAGAAGGATGAAACTCAACATCATCAAATCTCTTCGTCATTGCAGGTGCCTTTTCGTAGGCATGTGTGCATATCCACCGTAACCTTTCAACAAGATCCTTCTCCCTCTCTTCAACGGTTCGCCATTCTCTCTTATCAACATATTCTTCCATTTTGTTCCTCCTTTCGTTTGTTAATTGTTGGGGTCCACATTATGTATGATTTTCTCATAACTGTTCCCAATTATTCGTCTTCCTTGGTCTTGAAAAAAATATCTCATTTGTGAACGGTCAAGAGGCCCCCTTCCTCTATATTCCGCAATACCCTCAACATGGGTAACATAGATTACACTGCCCTTATCCGTGTCCACCCATGTAATCTGTGTCTAAAACACAAAAGCCTCGCTCTGGGTGGATCCCTCCACCTGAACGAGGCTTATGGAATTCTTCTGCAACATTCTCCCCCATGGTCGTCTCAATTATGATAGGGGTTGATAGCAGTGAATCATTCTTTTAAATAATTAATGGCATCCTTCATTTTGGCACAAAAGGAGTATACACTTTATTTGCATTACGCCAGGTTTCAGGTGTCGGGTGTCAGGAGCGAGGAAAAAAGTCTGAAACCTGAATACTGACCCGAAATTTAACTCTTTAATAGGTGCAATTTACATCACCCAAGATAATTATTTCTTGTGGTATACATCCTTAGTAAGTGTAAACTGAGAGATGAAGGACGGGCAAATAATTATGTTTTTTTCTCATAATTTAGAGATAATGTCAAACAAAATGAATTATCTGAGTGTACCCTTATGTGTCTTTAGATATTATTCGTTCACTGATTCAAGGTTGACAGGTTTCAGGTTTCAGATTCAAGAAAGAACGCAGTGACGAATCAGAGCTGTGTGTATTTGGAAGAGCTTGGAGTCTAATAAATCTATAATACCTGAGTGAAGAGTCCATTTCTTGTGTTTCTCTCTCCTGTCAACTGAAACCTGAAACCAAGATAGGAGTCTTTGTGATGGTAAATTTCACCACACAAGTACATCAATGATAAGACCTGTGAATGGTTCCCTCATCCGGAAGAAACATGATGTATGAACAGCTTATCCCTTTGGTTCCTTTACCTCTGGCACAGTAAGAGCTTACAGTGATATTGGACTCAGGTTGTTGCCGCTCTTGATCCTTCTTCAACTCTCGCACTCCTCGGATAGAATATAACCAAAAGCACAGTCCATAGGGGAGCCAGTATCAGAGCAAATCCTATCTGATCAAAGGTACAGGTTCCCACATATAATATTCGAAGAACTGTTAACATGGTTTTCTTCCTCTCATTAATGCCTTTTATAAATAGATTAAGTGAAGAATTCGCCCACCCCTTGCCCTATCAGACGTAGATGACATACCTACATCATACTTACTCCTACTTCTGAAGCTCCATCAAGAACTCACAGTATGAATCTCCTCTAGGCAAAGCTTTGACAACACAATCGGTTAGCCTGGGATTGAAGATATTTGCAATGCTTCTGGTGTAAATCTCGTCTAGAACTGGGCACTCCAACGTAATGCCAAGCTCCTTTTGCCTGTTCCAATAAGGACACTCAGTAGCCCTTGTGACAGCCCTTTCCGGTGTCAACTCGAAAAACTCAATCTTCATCTCTGGACCCATGGCAACTACAGATATAAAATGAAAAATCAACTGAACGGATTTAGCATCATCACCCGTTAACTCAAAGACCTCTGCAATGTGCTTAATACCCTTTCCCATTTCCATCCAGATTTGCTTCTCCATTTCATAAAACCTTTCTTCTCCTAATATATCCAGGAGGGCCTTCATATGAGCTATTGTCACTCCAGTCATCGCTTGTGTAGCAATAGTCCACCGGGTTTCCGCTGGAACCTTTTCTTTCTCTTCAATCATTATTGTTATCTCCTTCTCACTGAGTTCACTTTCTGCCTTTTGCCTTGGATAGAAATGCTTCTTATTGAGGTGGATTCATATTTTTCTTCCCATCTTCCTTTAGAAGATCATAAGACAGTATAAGATACGGGTGAATGTTGGCAACTGCATTGTTTTGGAAATGAAGAGGCCCTGATATTATCTCCCTGTTAGTCTAAGAACATTATACTGTTGCTCCAGTGCAGCCCGATGTAATGAATTCTCCATAATCTTAGATTATATGTTACCCGAATACGGTCCGGTAGACTCTGTAAACACCACCTTGCGAACCTGCATGCGGGGTAGTTTGGGAGCTGGGGAAGAAAATATCACCAGCTCCCCGATTAGGCTCTGTATTGGCGCCTATACTGCAAGCTGCAATCTGGTGGACTGCCAATGGTGACATACTGTTCTCACTCTACTATATTTTCACTTCGCTGATCTGAATCGTGGGCTGGATGTCAGTATAGTTAGGGATATCGCCCATAATCGCTTCTGCGTAGGGCCCGAATGCAGTTTGAAATGCTTCTACTGAATCGAAATATAGATGACCCATTGCGATATAGATCGCCCGAGATCCGGGCTCAATGCCACCCAATCCCTGTTCTACAGCTCCGCTCTTTAACGCATCCCCTAACTTTTGTTGAACCATGGGTATGTGCTTATTACAGTAATACTCCATGTCGAATTTTTTGCCTTCTTCATTCGGATAAAACACACTGACTTTGATCATTTTTCGACCTCCTTTCTTACTATGGTTACTGTACCTACAGCCCAACCTCTCACATGATTCATCACAAGACAAAACATGTGAGTGTTTACAGAGAAACCACCAATTGATTCTATAAGCTCTGCTTAGCGAGTGCCTATCCAGAAATGGCTATTTTCCGCAATCCTTGAGGAAGCACATCCTTAGGGCCTCTACGATAATAATAACCTCATTTAGCATCCCACCTTCAGGTCATCTTTGCACACTCCTCAATCGCAAAATCCTCGAAATAGATACTTCTATTCTTGCAGTTTTGCTTCATCGGAGTATACAAATCCGACCTGAATATGGACGCCAATTTTGCAGACTTATTTTTCACAGACCCTTGAAACTATTGAAGTGGAATTCTAGTGAGAACACCTGAATGATCAGAGACCCATGGTTCAGTAAAAACAACATCACTTTCAGCTATTGCAAAACCTGAATCCTTGAAAAATATATAATCAATTCGCTCCGGCACATCCGGGTCCGTATAAGGATTACCTGTAACTGCATAAGTGCACCCTTCGTAACCATCAGCGTCAGAACAACAATCTCCGCACCCATTGACTGCTGCATAAGTATCAGTAAATCCGTAACCTGTTATCAAATCATAAACAGGGCGGTCTTCATCAATTTTGAGATTTGTATTAAAATCACCACCGAGTATTATGGGATTTTGCCCCCAAAAAAAGTTTTCCACATTTTCTATGAACTCCAAAAGCACCTGTGTTTGCTCTTCACGTTCTGATGGATCACAAAAGGCGCACAAATGAGTATTATAGATATTGATTTTACCGACATTCGGAATTTTTACTCTGCTCATCATTGCCTTTCGTTTTAGAGGAATTTCAATGCCTTCGAAGGGTTCCTCCGTAACAAAAGGAAGTGTCTTGGAAACCGTGACAAGAATCTTACAGCGGCTTAAAATAGCGTTCCCCACCGTTAGAATTCCCGGCAGCCCATTTGCCAGTCGATAACGAAGATTATAGTTCAGACCCCTCTCCTCAAGTAATTGTTTCAAATCCAGGCTGCTATTAGTCGTTCCTGATAGAGGGCCTCCAATAACTTCTTGTAATAAGACAATATCAACGGGTTCACTCTCGCTGACTATAAAATCAGCGATCCTTTCAAGCCTGCCGGCTCGTTCCTCTATCTCCGAAAAGAGCAAATTGATGGTCAGTACATTCAGATGTCCCCTCTCGGAAACATCTGAGCAGTTACTTTGCCAAGACCAGGCTAAGACGACACTTGGCAATAAAATGGACAAAATTGTAAAGTTAATAACGACTTTTAGTAAACTGGCAAAGGATTTCATACAACACCTCCTCATCTGTGTCTGCCTCAAGCCTTGCGCTCTATTGGACTTAGGACATCTCATAATCACAATAAAGTATACAAAATCATCGAATTCGTCAATGAAAAATACATATTAAAACATTGATTCTGATGAAATGACGGCCTCTGCCACTTCTTTAATCTTCTTTCTCTGCCTTCGGCTCTCCTTCTGCAATAGACTTGCAGCCTCTTTATCACTGATTTTGTGACGCTCCATGAGTATCCTCTTGGCTTTATCAACGAACCTCTTCGTTTCTATCTCTTCCTTGAGTTTCAAAATTCTTTTCTCTTTGCTGATGTCCGTGAAAAGACCCTGGATTACATCTTTCCCCTGGAGTCTTACCACACTTGCCCTTATTGACACAGGAACAATGCTTCCGTCTTTCCTTATAATCTCTGCTTTAGCATCAATGACAGCGCCCTTTTGGACATATTCTTGATATTTGTCCATATAATATTCTTCATACTCAGGGGGATAAAGCTTCGATTGATGCATGCCAATGATTTCCTTTCTGGGTCGACCAATCAAGATCTCTGTCTGCCTGTTGGCATCAATGACTATATGAGTTTTGGTATCGGCAATGAAGATGGCATCATATGCATTTTCAAACAAGAGCCTGTATTTCTCTTCAGACTCTCGAAGCGCCTCTTCCGCCTGTTTTTGCTTTGTAATGTCAACGACAATTCCTCTCAGACCCACAAGCTTCTCATTACGAACAATAGGGCTGGAATATATGATAACGGGAAATCTACTCCCATCCTTTCTTATGGCTGTGTATTCATTGCCGCCTGATCCTTCTCCTTTCAGTATTCTCATAATATTCTTTATTACTCTCTCCCGATCTTCAGGAACAAAGAGCTGAAGGGCGTTCAGCTCCTTATTCAGATCTTCTTGAGTGTATCCGGTAGACTTAAATCCTTGTTGATTCGCAAATGTAAAATTGCCTCTTTCATCAAGTTCAAAGACTGTTTGCGGCAAAGAGTTTACCAAATGCTTGTATTTTTCCTCGCTCTCTTTTAAGGCCTCCTCTGCTTTTTTATACTCAATAATATCATGAACAATGACAAAGTTCGCAGGTTTCCCCTTGTATGGAGCCAAGCTTGCATTGATTCGAACAGGTATCTTGTGCCCCTTGCGGTGCATTATCTCTGTTTCATATGCCGAGGGAATATTCTCACCCGACATACGGCGCTCATAGCGATTGAATACTTTTGACAACTCATCAGGATGTATATAGTTAATGAACGGGGTGTTGAGAACCTCGCTGACAGTGTACCCTGTCATGTCTGCCATACGCTGGTTTACAAATCTGAGGAGTGTATCTTGAACAATGATCATACCCTCATTTGTCCGTTCAATAAAATTGTAATACTCTTGTGCTCTCATTTGAAGCGCTTCCCTGGCTCACTTGAGTGAGTGACTATCGCTTGACGAGTGTCCATCCAGAAATGAAATATTATCTATAAGGTCAAGGAAGACAAAGATTTTAACCGCAGGAATACATCGGGTATTGTAGTGGCACATTTCATTGTGCCCTTCCATCTGAGTCTGACGCAGAGATTGCAGAATACAGCCATTAATGGATGGACGCTCACTCCCACCCGATGAAAAACAGGGGATTTTCTCTTCAGATGAAAATCGGTTATCATCTGAAACAGTGTGAAGTATTCAAAATTCAGGAGTCAGAATATGGATTTTCAGATATTAAATCTTACAAAGCTTGAGGAAGAAATCCGAGATGTCGTACTTTGTAGTATGTAATCGAGGATTCCGAATGATAAAGCAGTGAAATTCAATATCTGAAACTCTATAACAGTGAATCGATCTGCGAAACAGACTTATTTTGTTTTTTCTCATAATTTAAAGATAATGTCAAATAAAATGTACTACTATTCATCCAAGAATACCTATTCCTTGCTATCATTGCACTATACTCAAGCCTATGAAGAGTGCCGTTCATAACATCCCTTCACAATAATCTGAAAGCGTATGAATACATTCAGAATCCAGAGCATAAAAAGATCATTGCCTACTGGAATCATATTCATACGGAAGGCTCCCTCATGTTTAAAAGAAGTATGCCTCTTCATTTAACAGCATTGCCTTATAATTCTCCCCTTGAATTCAATCAGCACTAATGCTATTATGCCGGTATATAAAAAATCCACCCATAAAACTCCCATCATAAAGAATTTATGTAGCCTTTCACGGGTTCGAGGTTCACAG
>JAXHSZ010000050.1:0-13218 GCA_034190725.1 Thermodesulfobacteriota bacterium | reverse complement strand
CTTCGATCCTATCACCGGTAGAGTATCTTGTAAATGCACTTGCCATTTGACTTCTACAAGCATTTTCTTTACAAACAAACAGGATTTTCTTTCTCTTGAGAAATGGATCCATTATTGCCCTGGCCTTTTCCTTTGCATCCATTAAGGCAGTAGGATGTCGTTTTATATCTTGTAATCCTTCGATTTCCCTATAAGTGAGACTCCCTTTAAAATCAGCACCCATCGCGTCAAAGAAGTACTTGGCAGTAAGGCTTACACCTTCAAAGAGATTTTTTCCCCTTGTTGCTCCCAACGCCAGGAGGAGACCAAGCCTGGATTTTAAGCCCGGATCCTCAAGTTTATAAGTGTATCTCCTTGCCCATAATGCTTGACACCTGTCAATGAGCGCCTTTATCTGAGCCGTGGCCCCATAAAAGTAGATGGGAGTGGCCATCAAGACGACATCTGCACGACGAAGCAAAGGATAAATCCCTTGCATCTCATCATCTATGGGGCAGAAACCTTCTTCCTCACATGTACCGCATTCCATACAAGGGGATATCTTCTTGTGTGCGACCTCAATATGCAGTGTTTCTGCTCCCAACGCCTTAGACTCCTCCAGGAACGACCCAAGTAACACTGCAGTGTTTCCTGTCTTACGGGGGCTTCCTTGCAATCCAAGAACAAACATGTATCACACTCACCCTTTCTTGTTTCCCCATTATATTGATTGATCTACTTCATATTGACACAAAAGGAGTTTATACTTTATTTACATTACTCCAGGGTTCAGGTGTCTGGTTTCAGAAGCGAAAATAAAGAGCTGAAACCTGAAAACTGTCACCTGAAACTGAAATTTACTTCACCTTTTAAACAATATCTCATTGCTGGATGGACATTCATCAAAAAATAAGAGTCTTTGTTCAGCCACTATTTGTGATGGTGGCCGAAATAGAGGTCACTGAATTCCTTCAATGCTGACCTGAGACTGCTTATATGGGAAAGGTCTGTGGTCTGTTTACACTTCATTGCATAAACGAGCATCTTGTGAAGAAGCGTCAATTTCTTCTCATACCCGGAATCCCCAAACTTGATCCGCTGTGTCAGAAAGTACTGACTTACAATCTTTTGAAGTTCACCGGCATGATATTCCTTGTTCATGATCCATCGGGTCATCTGATTGTGATTGACTTGTTTACTGCGCTTCAGTCGTTCTATCTCCTTCATGGACTTTTCCATGGTCGTCACATGTTCATTGATCATTGTGATTCTCATCTCATCGTCGTATATCCCGCAGGGAATTTCACAATGAGCCGCTGCATAGGATATACTAAAAAAAACGATGAACACTGTTAAAAGGCCTTGAAGAGACTTCTTTTTCATATATATCCCTCCTCTTTCACTACTCTCTCCTTCTGGGGTGACGGTTCTTTTCAAACATGCTCTTCGCTCGCTTCCATCCGGGAATAAGATATCTATTACAATGTCAAGGAAGATGAAAACCTTAATGTAATCCTCCTTTCACAGGTCCCACAGAAACCAAATAGAGGAGTCGTGACTTCTTGTTGATGCCCAGTAATTCCGCTGCTTCACCGTCAAAAAAAGCCCCAATACCACAACATCCCAGACCCATGGCTGTTGCCATGAGATAAAGCCGCTCTCCCAGCCGGCCTGCTTCCATCATTGCATATCTGTATCCCCTTGCCCCCCATTGTCTGTCCAACCCTTCCAGATCAGCTAAAAAAAGAAAATGAAAGGCTGCATTGGCAAGCCATTGCTGATCAAGACAGATGTGTGCCATCTTGTCAAGGAAATGACCTTTTGAGATCATTCCAATGGATTTGGTAGAATGTGCAAGAAGAGAGAAACCTGGGACAAATCCTTCAACATCACCCGATAACATTCCAATAGCGATAGGTCGGTGCCTCTCCAAAGCATGGATCATTTTTGAATCCATTGTAAGGAGGCTGTTCAAGAGTGTTTGAGCATGATCTTTGGATATCCGTTCTCTCACAAAATTACGTCTGGAGCGGCGGGCAAAGACACTTTCAGTAAAGTCAATATTTTCAGGCCATGTTTCCGGTAAGTCAATCCTTTCCCATTCATTGGGCTTTACTCCCAGGTCATGAATCATATACTCTTCCGATCTCTCTGTTGAATCAAGCCTGTAACCCGCTCTGTGTATCTCCTGAATAACAGGATAAACTTTTTCCACGCGAGCCACTTGACTTGCATCCTTCATCTCATCGGGCAACTCGGAAATCTCATATACGCTTTCTCCATTTGAATCGTTCCGGCCTTCAATACTTACAACGGCAAGAGAAACCTCTCTTTGTTCATCCAGACCAAGGAGACGGTTGGCTTTGTGATCATTAAAGTCGTAAGAGAGGGTGAATGGGATGTCAAGAGATCTCAGTGCCAGGATCATATTTTCAGCCACATGCCCTGTGTCCAGAAGATCGTATCGATATGATCGGTCTCGATATTTCCATGCGCTTCTAAAGAATACGGCGGAGAGGAAGAAAATCAGAGTTGGGTCATTAGAACTCATGAATGGGACAATCTCTGTGATATGTGAATTGAGATCTCCCTTGCGGAGGAGAACAAGGCCATGTTGGGCCACTGAATAGTGGTAGAGACCGTCATCCAGATCATTGACGCTACGAGCTGCAATGTATATTTCCGTTGGATAGAGAGCCCCGGCTGAGGCAGCACTTCGATAATAAAAATCCCCTCCAGGATGACGCGCCCTGGCTGTAAGGCTGTATGCCAACATCAATATTCGTGAGATGTCACTCAGATGAAGGGAACGCAGATCTTCGGTTCCAATTTCCTCTCTGAGAAGTAAAAAGAGGCTTTCTTCCGGAAGTCGAACATCCCTAGGCAACTCAAAGGTTTCAATCCCTGAGTACGTCTTGTAGACATTGGGCTGGTTTGCCCAATCAAGGGAATGACCACTAAGGGTATGACGATCATAACTCGTATAATAATGGTATTCCAAGGCTGATTCCATCACTGTCGATAAATCCTTTGTCTGTGGAATGGTCTTCATGTTGTATGCAGTTGCATTGTTCCGCCCCAAGATCTTCTCAAACGCAACGAATTACTCACCACTGAAACGGAACTCAGAGCCATGGCAGCGGCTGCAAAAACAGGATTCAACAGAATGCCGAAAAATGGATAGAGAATCCCCGCAGCGATGGGGATACCGAGACTGTTATAGAAAAATGCCCAGAAGAGGTTCTGTTTGATCACCCTCATAGTATTCAATGAGAGAGCAATGGCCATTGGAACCGATCGCAGATCATCTCTTATGAGTGTGATATCACTGGCCTCTACAGCCACATCCGTCCCGGCACCTATCGCAATTCCAATATCCGCAGTTGTCAGGGCCGGTGCATCATTCATCCCGTCACCCACCATAGCTACTACCTGACCCTCTGCTTGCATTCTTTTGATCTCATCTGCCTTGTCACCAGGAAGTACTTCTGCCAGTATCGCCTCTATTCCGAGAGTATCTCCAATGGCATGGGCAACTTCTGCATTATCCCCTGTGATCATGGCAGTCCGGAGGCCCATGGACTTAAGAGTAGAAATTGCATCTCCGGCAGAAACCTTCGGCACGTCTGAAAGGGCTATTAGACCGACCACCCGGTTGTCTTCTGATACGAGGACGCTTGTCTTACCCTGGCTGGAAAGGGTTTTGGTCTTAAGGTCGAAGCCATTTAAATATATACCTTCCTGTTTCATAAACTGAATATTACCGAGTTGATATGCTTTTCCGTTAAATTTCCCCTTTGCTCCAAAGCCCGATATGGCTTCAAAATCATTTATCTGATGAGGGAAGATATTTTTCTGTCTGCCTTTTTCAACGATGGCTTCTGCCAATGGGTGCTCTGAAACCGCTTCAATTGATACGGCGATTCTCAGGATATCGTCTTTTTGCATTTCTTCTGCGTCCAGTATGTCAGTTACTTGAAAATCTCCTTTTGTAAGTGTGCCGGTCTTATCGAAAACAACGGTGGTCAGCTTGTATGTATTTTCCAGGCTCTCTCCGTCCTTGATCAAAATACCGCTTTCAGCGCCCAGACCCGTGCCTACCATAACGGCTGTAGGTGTCGCAAGGCCCATGGCACAAGGGCATGCTATGATCAGGACCGATACGAAATTAAGAAGAGCCCGGCTAAAAATCGGCTCAGCTGGTAAAAAGTACCAAATCATAAATGTGAGTATTGCGATCCCAAATACAGCAGGAACAAAGACTGATGCCACTTTATCCGCCAGACGCTGAATAGGGGCTTTTTTGCTTTGGGCTTCTTCAACCAGTCGAATGATCTGGGCCAAGGCTGTCTCAGCACCCACTTTCATGGCTTCAAAGGTAAAACTCCCACTGTTGTTCATGGTGGCTCCAAACACATCATTTCCAGGATCCTTGGCAACAGGGAGGCTTTCCCCTGTGAGCATGGATTCGTCCACTGTAGATGAGCCTGAAAGCACTATTCCATCCGTGGGAATCTTTTCTCCCGGACGTACCAGAATAATATCCCCTTCTACAACTTCCTCTACAGGAATATCCATTTCATTTCCATCTCTCTTAACTCTCGCAGTCTTTGGTTTGAGTCCTATGAGCCGCTTAATGGCCTGAGAGGTCTTTCCTTTGGTCTTTGCTTCAAGTATTCGCCCCAATAAAATGAGAGTAATAATCATGGCTGATCCGTCAAAATAAACCCGGGGTGCAATACCGGCCCTTTCAAAAAATTGGGGGAAGAATGTCGCAGCAATGGAATAAAGATAGGCTGAAAGTGCCCCAACAGCAACAAGTGTATTCATATCGGCTGTCTTGTGTCGAAGAGCTTTGATGGCCCCTGAGAAAAACCGACTTCCAACCCAAAAAACAACGGGTGTTGTGAGCACAAAGAGAACGAAAAGCATAGACTGCCTGGGAATCTGTCTGAGGAAAGGGAACCAATTCTGCATGGAACCCAAAAAAACAGCCACACTCAGGATTACACCTACCATAAATCTGGCTTGTAACTGTTTTACTTCCCTTCTTCTGGCTTCCTCAACCGGGTCTATGAGTGTCGATTCAGGTACATTGAGAAACTCATATCCCAAGTCTGAGATCACCCTCTTGAGCCTTTCCACACCGGCCCAATCTTTCACATGAGTTAATGTGGCTTTTCCTGTAGCCAGATTAACTGCTGCATCAGTAACACCATCAACGGATTGTAGTGCCGATTCCACACGCCGAACACAGGCGGCACAGGTCATACCGCCAATAGAAATTGTTGTCTTTCGAAGACCGATTCCACCTGATGCTTCAATATCAACCACCTCATATCCCAGATCTGAAATCCCATTGGTGAGTTGCTCAGCATCAATGAGGGCAGGATCATATTCAACAGAAGCTGTTTCCGTAGCAAGATTGACGGTCGCCACTTTTACACCGTCAAAGTTCCTCAGCCCTTGCTCTACGCGTCTGACACAGCTGGCACACGTCATTCCATGGACTTTCAGAGTAATCTTTTCAGACAACTTGGAACCCCGCCTTCTCTATCTTTTCTTTGATAAGACTCATATCTACTGATGCTTTTTCCTCAAAATTGGCTTCACCTTTTTTAAGATCGACTGTGACATTTTCTATCCCATCGATCTCATTGAGAGCCTTGGTTACTGTCATCACACAATGATTACATGACATACCGTTTATCTTTATTGTCTTCATAAACTTTCCTTGTTCCACCACAAATGACCACTGTATCATTCATCCTTCAAACAGTTGAAATTTATCAAGTCATTCCTGGTGAATTACAAGGGCACCATGGCCTGCATTATTTTATTTTATGTTTCCAGAATGCCATAATACCATCTTTGCCGAAAGAGACCTGTACCAACTCCCACCCCTGGTTTCCCCTTTCGTTTAACATATCTTCAAGGATCTTCGTTTGATCCACTGGAACTTGTTCCAGATTACATTCGCCTGATTCTGAACAGAAATAAGCCAGTTGCTCAAATGCTTCTGCCGGATGCCTTGTGATTTTATATTCAAATTGGTCCATCTTTTCCCTCTTTCCCCCTTTCCCCTAAGGGTTTACACAGAAATTACTATTGACCATATTAGGGGAAGGAGGATAATGTACTCTTAGCACCTTCTTTTAGTCTTCTCCATATAACAGTCTTCGCACAGAACAGCTTGTCCATCTTTGAAAGCCTCGTCTTCTTCCATCTCTGTCTTACAGACATCACACTTCACACTCATAACTTCACCCCCTTTCCTTACCGAATGAACTGAAAAACACACATTCTACAGAAAACCAACCTTCCAATATCAAATCAACTATCGTGTTCTAATGGTTGCTGAATAACCCTTTTCTTTCAATTCCTCAATTACTTTTCTCACATCCTCTGAATCCACATGAACGATAAGATCATTCTTTCCTTTGTCCGGTGGAGTATCAACATGAAGTGTCATTATTCTCAAACCATGTTTATTTATACAGGAGATCACTTCCTGCAAGGCTTTTCCTTCCCCTGCTCCACTCACTTCAATCCTTGCGCCTGGCTCACCTATACCCAACACTTTATTCACGATCTTGTAAAAAAAGTCGTTTGTTGTAACTATCCCTTCAACCCTGCCGTTATCCATTACCAGTAAAGCCCCTATTTTTTTTGCCTGGGCTATGGCCACTGCCTTTTCGACGGTCATATCAGGATGAACTGTAATCACATCCTTTTCCATTATTTCTTTCACGGTTGACTTTTCAAGCAGATAGCCGATCTCCCACACTGTAAGTGAAGTGGCCTTAGAAGGAGCAACACTTTCGAGTTTGTGCTCTGTAACCATGCCCACAAGCTTTCCTTTATCAACTACAGGCAGTCGACGAAATTTATGAGCCTGCATAATTCTTTTGGCATCTGCAATAGATGTTTTACTCGGGACAGTCACAACATTTGTCGTCATGATATCTCTTACATACATTTTTCCCTCCTTTTGGCTTAGTTCTTAAAAAATACATTTCTTGTGTGAATATAGGTTCTTCATGTGGAATAACAATTCATCCTTTTGGAAATATAGCTTTGTCGACAATCAGATTTTTAATCCGTTTTATGAACAAGGGCCAGATCTAAGACTTCTTTGGCATTCTCAACAAAGACGAAGTCCATGTCTTTCTTGAGTTCTTCTTCGATCTCTTGTACATCTTTTTCGTTTCTGAAAGGAAGTACCACAGTCTTTATCCCTGCTCTTTTAGCACCTAAAACCTTTTCTTTCACACCTCCTATGGGCAGGACCGTGCCACTTAATGTGATCTCCCCTGTCATAGCGATATCATTTCTCACCGGTTTTTCAGTAAGTATTGAAGCCATTGCCGTGGCCATAGTTATCCCTGCGGAAGGACCATCTTTGGGGGTCGCACCTGCCGGTACATGAACATGTAAATCATAGTTTTCAAAAAAATGCGTGTCAATACCGAGATTTTCCGTTTGGGAACGAACATAACTCAGCGCAGCTTTCGCCGATTCCTGCATAACATCACCCATACTCCCTGTAAGGGAAAATCCCTTCTTTCCGGGCATTTTTGTCGCTTCAACAAAAAGCACATCCCCTCCTGCTTGAGTCCAGGCGAGTCCGGTGGCCACTCCTGGTCGAGAGGTTCTCATGGCCACTTCGGGGAATACCTGTTCCGGCCCTAGCAAATTATAGAGATTGTCAGGCAGAATGTCTTGTGGCTCAGTCTTTCCTATTGCAACCTGATGAGCCACTTTACGACACACCCTGGCAATTTGTCTTTCCAGGTTTCTCACTCCTGCTTCCTTGGTATAACTTGATATGATCTTTCCAATGGCTTCTCTTGTAAATTGTATATCCTCAGGTTTCAAACCATGTTCTTCCAATTGTTTTGGTATGAGGTACTTCTGTGCAATACCTATCTTCTCTTCATCAGTGTATCCCGATAGATTAATGACTTCCATTCGATCCCTGAGAGCGGGCTGGATCGTATCCATCACGTTAGCCGTGGTAATAAACATGGTCTTTGAAAGATCAAAGGGAAGATCGATGTAATGATCGCTGAATGTGTTATTTTGCTCCGGATCTAATACTTCCAGAAGTGCCGAAGAAGGATCACCACGAAAGTCCGCTCCGACTTTATCAATCTCATCCAGCATGAAGACAGGATTGTTTGATTCAACCCGTCGTATGCCCTGGATAATTCGACCGGGTAGTGCTCCGATATAGGTGCGTCGATGCCCCCTGATTTCAGCTTCATCCCGTATCCCTCCCAAAGACATCCGAATGAATTTTCTTCCCAATGCCCTTGCAATGGATTGCCCGAGAGAAGTCTTCCCAACACCAGGCGGCCCTATAAAACAAAGGATAGGGCCCCTCATGTCATTCTTCAATTTTCTGACGGAAAGATACTCGAGAATTCTCTCTTTTACTTCCTTAAGGTCATAATGATCTTCTTCTAAAATCTCTCCGGCCTGATTAATGTCAAGGTTATCCTCGGTACCTTTGGCCCATGGAAGTTCAATAAGCCAATCAAGATACGTCCTTATAACACCGTATTCCGCTGATGCGGGAGTCAGTTTTTCAAACCTTTTCAACTCTTTGTTCACCTCTTCCAAGACATATTCCGGCAAATGAGCTGCCTCTATCTTTGAACGAAGTTCCTGTATCTCAACCTGCCTCTCATCGGTCTCTCCCAACTCTTGTTGAATTGCCTTCATTTGTTCTCTCAGATAGTATTCCCTCTGACTTTTACCCATCTCACTCTCAACATGGGATTGAATCTTTCCACCTAATTCCAACAATTCCAGTTCACGGTTTAAAACAGAGAGAACTTTGCTCAGTTTCTCTTCCACATTTTCTATATCCAATATCTCTTGTCTTTCTTCCATCTTCATCTTCACCATACTGGCGATGAAGTATGTGAGTTTGATGGGTTCATCTATATTCATCACTGCGGCCTGGAACTCATCAGGAATGTAAGGAACCAGTTCCACCATTCTGTGGTACTGCCCTGATATTGTCCTCATCAAAGCTTCTATCTTCTCGGAAATCTCTTCTTTTTCCGGAATTGCCTCAATCCTGGCCTTGAAGAACGGTTCCGTCTGCAAGTATTCATTCACCTTTATCTTGGTCAAACCCTGCACGATGAGTCGCATGCTCCCATCAGGCATCTTCAACATTTTATGAATGGCAATAACCGAGCCGGTCTCATACAGGTCTTCTGCATATATCTCTGCCTTATCCTGAGATTTCGCTCCCACAGCGCCAACCATCCTCTCCTGGGACATGGCATAATCCACAGCAGCAATCCCCCTCTTATCCGCTATTGCCATGGGAACTACGGTATGTGGATAGATGACCATGTTACTGATAGGTATGATAGCCAACTCGTCTGGTATCTCTTGATTGGCTGATTCATTCATGTCTTTCACGTCTTCTAAAACTGCATCTATCGATTCTGATGAAACCATGATGTCTCCTTATTTCACCTTTATTTCCAGTATACTTTGTGTTAACTGAACATGCTCTTTTGCTACAGTTATTATTAAAAAACCGTCTTTATATTCAGCCTTTATGGCCTCATGATTCACAGACTCAGGCAAAACAACAACCCTTTCAAATTCCCGATAATTAATTTCCACTTGATGGTAGATCCTTTTTTCCCCTGGTGAAGAATCTCTCCTTATCCCTCTTACTGTAAGACGGCCCTCATAAAGATTGATGGAAATATCCTTTCGTTTCACTCCTGCCAATTCAATCTTAATCACCAACGCATCCTTTGTTTCATAAACATCCGTGTAAGGCTGCCACTTCTCTTCAGATGCCGTCCTCAGAGGGTGCTTAGGGCTCATAAGCCGATAGAAATAACTTTCCATCTCAAGGTTCATCTTTCTTATCTGGTCCAACAAACTATCAGAACGCATCGTAAAAATCTCCCTGTTGAATTTTTTGCCTGTGTGGTTGAGCAGGTTCGTAGTAACGCCGGGCGTTTTCTTCATCTGCTTTTTATAAGCGAGAACCACAACTTTTTAAAAAGATACCTTACTTCGTTAATGTTCTTTCCAGTTCAACAATATCGGTTATCGGTCTTTTACATGTATATTGCTCACATATAAAGACAGTCGGTTTTTCGTTTGTTGGTGCCAAATCTGAAGCAAACGGGGAGACGGTTGAGACCCTCTTCCCTTCCTCACCCTGAGGCCGGAATAACAACACTTTATTAGGCAGAAACATTCTATTAATAGTCTTTGCCATTTCTTTACTCTCCGTCAAGTCAGGGTCCCCTGCAATGACGATCTCCATACTGGGGCCGACCATGAAGTCAACGGCGCCCAGGAAATGAGTATGGGCCATGGGATGAGTGAAAATATCTGCTGTAAAAGCTGCTCCCATTCGATCAATCTTCTTTTCCAGAACAGTGTCTCCGGTCATTCTCCCAAGTCGGAGAAGATTTAAGGCCGCAACAGAATTGCCGGAAGGCATTGCACCGTCATATATCTCTTTGCTTCTTGTAATGAGTGACTCATTCTCCTTGCCGGTGAAGTAGAATACACCTTCTGCTTCATCCCAGAAGAGGTCGATCATAGTCCGGTTGATGTGAATAGCTTCTTCCAAATATGAGATTTCAAAGGTAGCTTCATACAACTCGATCAGCCCCCACACAAGAAAAGCATAGTCATCCAAGTAGGCATGATAAGCCACGTGACCCTGCCTGTACCTCCTGAGAAGCCTGTTCTCGTCTTTTTTGAGTGTATTAAGGATAAAGGATACAGCATCTTTTGCTGCATCTTTATAAGTTTCATCACCCAAGGCTTTATACCCCTTGGCGAGTGCAGCGATCATAAGCCCATTCCAGGCTGTAATGATCTTGTCATCTTTCAAGGGGTGAACACGCTTCTCACGAACCGAAAACAACTGAATTCTGGATTCTTCCAATATTTCTTTCAGTTCTGTTACATCCATTCCTTCTTTTTTGGCAAATGTTTCCACCGATACAGGCATGTGAGGAATGCTGTAACCGTCTTCAAAGTTCCCCCCATCACGAATGTCGTAGAAACGACAAAAGATATCCCCACGCTCTTCCCCCAGATGTATTTTCACTTCCTCAGGGGTCCAGATGTAGAACATCCCCTCTTTGCCTTCGCTGTCTGCATCCTCCGCAGAGTAAAAACCCCCTTCAGGAGAAGTCATGTCCCTCAGAACATACTGAAATATCTCCTGCGCTGTTGCTGCGTATGACTCATTTTGTGCGATTTGATACGCCTCAATGTACGCAATTGCCAACAATGCCTGATCATATAACATCTTTTCAAAATGGGGCACCAGCCATCTTTCGTCAACGGAGTACCTGTGAAAACCAAAACCTATTTGATCAAAAATACCACCACTCCGCATATTGTCAAGGGTTTTCTCTGACATTTCAAGAGCCGACGAATTCTTGCTCCGCAAATTCCATCTCATAAGAAATGTCAATTGATGGGGAGATGGGAATTTAGGTTCTCTTCCGAACCCTCCCCACCTGGGGTCAAAACTCCTGGCAAGCTGCTCATAGCCCTTTTTAAGGACGTCGGAATCAAGGTTCGTGACACCCGTAGCCTGATCAGTCTTTGTCTGGATGGCGTCGATGATCTTATCACTGACATCAAGCAGACGATTCCGGTCCTTCCACCACAGCGAGGCGATCTGTCTGAGAATATCCATGAAACCCGTCATTCCCATCCGGCTCTCTTTGGGGAAATAGGTGCCCGCATAAAACGGCTTCCCTTCAGGTGTCATAAAGATGGACAGGGGCCATCCTCCACGACCTGTCAAAGCTTGGCAAACATTCATATAGATGTGATCTATATCCGGCCGCTCTTCTCGATCCACTTTAATTGAGACATAATATTGGTTCAGTATACGTGCCACATCTTCATCTTCAAAGGATTCATGGGCCATCACGTGACACCAGTGGCAGGTAGCGTAACCTATTGACAGGAATATGGGTTTGTCTTGCTCTTTCGCACTTTTGAAAGCTTCTTCGGACCACGGATACCAGTCAACGGGGTTTTCTGCATGTTGAAGAAGATATGGACTCTTTTCATTGATAAGACGGTTGAAACTCTTTTGTTTTTCTTCTTTATTGTTCATATCGCAACCCTTTTCCATCATTTATGTTATTGGAAACAGCCAAAGATGAGAAGAGTCCCCTATCCTTTCACTCAAAACCACTCAATTGAAAATTCCTAAATCAGCCGTCTTTGGGACTACTATTTCTTGTACATATCCGGATTAATATTTCCCGGAGTGTCGGGTCCACCACATTCAGGCGTATAACACGACACATCGATGAATGCACATTTTTCTTTGCACGAAGGACACTTCTCAGGCGGTGCTTCTTTATCAAGGGTATATGAACAGTTACTGCATTTCCACATCATTTTTCATTCCCTCCTTTTGATGAATTCTTCAAAGACAATGGGTAAGAGTCTTCTGTAATGGTAACTTTTCAATAACCTCGGGAAGCAGTATTAATTCTTTCTTCTCTCGGTATCTTCTGTATGTTGATCCTCAACCTTGCATGTGGGCTTCATTCACGTTCGAATGCCTAATTTCGGTAATACCCACATATTCACTATGAAATAAATGGCTACGATGAGGACTAATACAATCGCTTCTTTCATCGTTATATCCCAATTACCTCTTTGATTTCAGGTAGTTTTGCTTTTAATGTCTCCTCAACACCCATCTTCAGGGTCATTTGTGACATGGGGCATGATCCGCATGCTCCGGTCAAACGTACTTTCACTACTCCGTCGGTAACGTCTACCAGTTCCACATCTCCCCCATCTGCCTGTAGGGAAGGTCTTATCTCCTGCAATACTTCTTCGACTTTTTCTTTCATATAAACCTCCTCTCTTCTTGCTTATTTCTTAAGTTAATGACGCTGATTACGTTCGTCAACTGTGGAGTGATTCATTCTGTAACTTCTCAATAACTTCGGTGAACAGACTTGCGCCGTAGCTCCCCTGTGAGCCACGGCGTGTTCCTGGACTTTTTGATACGTTACTTCATTCTTTGTTACATTGTTGAAACGCCTTGAAGGTCTTGAATCCACCCGAAAGATTTCTCACGTTAATATATTCTTCTACTAAATGCGAATCATCAACTCGTTGTTGCTCTTCCACCATTTTTTCAGCCATCTTCATCAAATCCGATAAACCAAAATTTGGCTTCCTAAATGATGGAAC
>JAXHSZ010000005.1:0-8577 GCA_034190725.1 Thermodesulfobacteriota bacterium | reverse complement strand
TTGTCATTGTCCAGGATCGTTCCCTTTTCGTTTTACCCTTTCTTCATGTTGATCTTTGATACAATGTCCCTTAGTGCGCCTGACTTTTTAGCCCTTATTTCAGGGGCTGTCTTTGAAGATATGGAAGGCCGGCTCAGTGAAAAAGGAGAAGCAGGCAGGATACGGTGTTTGAAAAGGGTAAAACAGGACGGCCTTGACAAACCACATTTCTTGTTTCAACAAGATGACAGATACTTCCTGGAGGTCCTGTATCTCAAACTCTCTTTTTTACAAGAGATTATCGGCAGAGTCTTCTCATGGCCGGATTCTGATAAACATCCTAACTTGGGACTGTCCCTCGATCGGTTTTGGGTGAAGCTGACGGATCATGGAGGCCTTCTGCCTTTTTTCTGGAATTTCAAGGTAGGGCTTATGGAGATAGGAGGGAATGCAGTCAGTTCCGCGTTTCTTCAGAAATTCTCCCCATCGTATAGTCTTTACTTTCTGGGGCTTGTTTGGTTTTATACGCTTCTCGTCAATGGAACACAAGGTGTTTTAGAAGTATATAAAGTCCTGGGACGGTTGAATGAGAAGAATAGAGAGGAGGATAATTCCAGCGTTGCAGGTTCTCTAGAAAATAGAGTCGAGGATGTTCTTCTTCCCAGGAATATCTTTTGGGATCCTGAAGGAAAGGTCATCAGAGAAGATTGGAGGCCGCTTTGGAATAAGGCCTTTGCCTTAGGACAATCATTGTTGAACACTGATCTCTATCAGGACTCCAGATTGTCAAAGGACGAATTCGGGAAGAAATTGCAACATCTGAGACAAGAGATCAAAGAGAGTATGTTCCAGCCAAGGCCCTCAATTGTTAATGTTACCCATACTACGGAAGACAAGGCCATTCATGGTATCCTTGTGAAGATTAAAGAGAGCTGGAAAAGGGAGATGTCGTCTGAGGAAGATGACATGGAACAGACGGTTGCCCTTTTAAAAGAACAGAGGGGGGATTTCACAGAAAAAGTATTTCCGCCTGCTCCGGACAATGAAGATTTGGACGAGACAGTCATTCTCTCAACCCAAGGAAAGCCAGACCATATTAGACATAATGCCGAAGAAATGGATCAAACTGTTATTCTTTCCCCGGGATGCTTTGAAGAAGAGAGAAAATCCACCCATAGGGCCATAGAGGATCACATCCCTGAGACGGTTATCATCTCTTCTGCGGAGAAACCCAAAGATGTATCAGGATCTACGAAACAGTTCACAAAAACAGATACTGACGAGGACGATCTTTTAACAAAAACGGTAGTGCTTCGTCGGGATAAAAAAAGGAACAACGGATAGCATGATACAAAGCGGGACAGCGACCAAACAACTTGCTGATGAATTACGACTGATTTATGAATCGGATCGGGGGCGTGCTGAAACCTTAATAATGGCCCATCTTGAAGAAAGAATGAAAGGAATTTCCGTTGATGAAAGGAGTTCAGCTCTCGACCTACTGACAGCTGAGTTCGAAACGTCAAAATCCGATCAGTCCATGAATGCAATACTCGACACAACACTTTTTTTAAAATTCTTCTCACTCATCATCGGGGAAAGGGTTTCACATGCAGATCTCTCATACACGGAGCTTTCTGAAAGATTAGCCGCATGTTTAAACACCATCTTTGATACTCTCAATGAATTGGTACATGTTATCAATGAGGCCCTTTTTGGAGAAAACAACGAGGATGAAACCATTAGAAAGTTTGTCGTGTCTGGCGTGGAAGGAGAGAACGGCACCCAATCCCTTGTGAAGTATCTTGATCAGATCAAAACGGCCTTTCTGATTTCTCAGAAAGCTTTCCAAGATGCAGCTCAGACCAAGATGAGCGAGGTTCTTGTCGGACTGGACCCGGACCGAATAGCAGAAGAATCAGGGGGAAGCTTTAAACTTGGTCCTCTCCGCAAGGCAGAGCTGTTTGAAATCTATAAAGACAGATTTAATTCATGCAAAAAGTGGTTTGATTCGGGGCGGTTCACTGAAGAATTTCTGAGAGAATTCGAAAAAAACTGTCGAAGACTAACCACAAAGTAAGGGGGTTAATAGATGAAAGATTTTTTTAGGAATGGATTTCTATTGCTGCTTGTGTTGATTATCTGTTCATGCGCTTCTCGCCCTGCTGCCACACCCTCGGAGTGGAAGTATGAAGAAGATGCAATCCACATTCACCTCGCTGCCAACATCCAATTGAATCTCTATGAAGGAACCCCCCACCCACTCGTAATATGTTTCTATCAACTCGGAGACCCCAATGCCTTCAATCAGCTTACAGGAGATAATGACGGACTTTGGAAGCTTCTCGAATGCGGTCGTTTTGATGCCAGTGTGGTCGGCTCCAAAAGGATGATCATTCACCCAGGACAGGATCTAACCTTCACTTTGGACAGAGCGGAAGAAGCAAAATATGTAGCCATAGTAGCAGGTTACTCCATCATCCAGAAGGAAGGCATGGTGAGTCTATTCGAGGTTCCGGTTACAGTGGAGAGAAAAGGTTGCCTGTGGCTTACCAAAGTTTCCAGACCTGATACACTTCATATCAATCTCATATTGGGTCCGCTTCAAATTCAAAAGACCGGGGGAGATCAGTGAGCGTGGAGAGACCTCTTTTCTGGCACCAAGGCCTTTTTTTACAACCCCAGCATTTCCAATTGGAAGATGTTCATTTTCAGTCTTTACTGACGCCTTTTTACAGGTTCCTTCAGCCTCATCTTTGGGGAGCCGGAGACTTTGAAATACGCAGAGCTGCCCTTGGTTCTCTGAATTTCGATCTCTTAAAGGGAGAATTTCTGTTCCAGGATATGACTTACGCGGTCTTTCCCGGTAATGCTGTCATCGAGCCCCGTTCCTTTGATGAAGCATGGGTGGAAGGGGAAAAGCCACTGACAGTGTATGTGGGTCTGAGAAGATGGAACGATGTGGGTCCGAATGTCACGGTCCTTTCCAGTTTAGAAAGCTTAGCGAATGTAAATACTAGGTTTGTAACGACGACGGACCCTGAAGATATTCGGGATTTACATCAAGACGGTCCGTCAGCTCAAGTAAAAAGACTCCAACTCGTCTTAAAGGTTTTTTGGGAGACGGAAATAAATCAACTGAGCAATTATGTTCTTATCCCCCTTACTCAGCTCATGAGGGACGGAGAAGAGATAACGGTCTCAGAGGAGTTTATTCCACCCTGCCTTACCATTTCAAACCCGGAGACTATTGAGAAACTTGTGAGTGAAGTGCGAGATCAGATCGCCTCCCGAAGCCGCCAATTGGAATCATATAAACGGGAAAGGGGCATCCATACAGCCGAGTTTGGAGCAAGAGACATGGTGTATCTTTTGGCCTTGCGATCCCTGAACCGTTACATTCCCCTTCTGTCTCATGCGATGGAATCACGAACAATTCATCCATGGATTGTGTATGGTATATTGAGACAGTTGATTGGCGAATTGTCATCTTTTTCATTGGGAGTGAATGTGATGGGAGAGGCGGAAGATGGAACCGCTAGTCTTCCGCGGTACGATCATGGGAATTTATGGCGCTGTTTTTCTACAGCCAAGGTCTTAGTCACGCAGCTTCTTGATGAAATTACTGCCGGGCCTGAGTATGTGATTCAGCTTGCATATGACGGAACCTACTATGCCGCTGAACTGTCTCCTACGATTTTCGAAGGGAGGAACAGTTTCTATCTGGTTGTGGAGACCGAAGAAGACCATACGTCTGCGCTTCAATCCTTGAGGAACATCGCCAAGTTAAGTTCCCGCGAATCTTTACCTCTTCTTATCGCCCGAGCCCTTCCCGGTGTAAAATTGGAACATCTTTCTACGCCACCGCAAGAATTGCCCCGCCGAGCACGTTGCATTTATTTCCGTATCGACCACTACGGCGATCAATGGAGTCACGTTCAAAAAGATTGCAACATAGCGCTGTACTGGGATATGGCGCCTGAAGATTTAAAAGTGGAATTGATGATTACGGTGAGGTAATTTCCCTAAATTTACAACGGTGTGAATTGAAAGTCGCTTATGGGTGGCCTATGGGCAAATCCTAAGCGCGGACTTTTTGAGAAGTGACGGGAGATCTCGGTCATGCGTTTGTCCGACTGTTTTGTTAAGCTCATTGCATATGTGACGTACTTTTTAAATACGGCTGGCTCAAGACAACCTCCTTTTGATCAGGTGAAGGCGGATATCAGACGCATCATTTCCGAAAGTGAAACCTGCGTCATAGATGGGGCCGTTCTCCAGGAGAATTACGACCTGGCAAAATTCGCCGTTTGTGCATGGGTTGATGAGGCCGTCCTGGGTTCCACCTGGAACGGAAGAGAGAAGTGGCAGAGAGAACAACTTCAGCGCTTTTATTATGAGACGGTGGATGCTGGGGAACTCTTCTTCGAACGTCTGAACTCCCTTGGTCCTCATCAAGGAGATGTGCGAGAGGTCTATTACCTCTGTCTGGCTATGGGTTTTACCGGACGTTATTGTAATGAAGGAGACGCGTTTCTCCTTCAACAGTTGAAAACATCAAACTTAAAACTCCTTACCGGCAGTTCTCTGGAACTTCCTTCCCTTGAGAAGGGTGAGCTTTTCCCGGAGGCCTACCTTTCTGAATCAGTACAAGCGAGTCCGAAAAGAGAGAGGTTTCGTTTTTCCATCTTCACCTTGTTTTGCTTAAGCGCACCTGTCGTCCTTTATGGGGTCTTGTTTCTCATTTACAGATTTGTTTTAAACAATATGGGAAAGGCCCTTTAGGGTTTGTGCAGAAATAAGTTGACATTTCGGCTCTCGGATTATAACTACTCAATAACTCTGTGTAAGCCCTGAGCTTGAGTCATTGATTGGGCATGCGATTTCTGGACACTCATACGAGCAATCCACCGCTTCAGGCGGTTCTCATTTGATTGAGGGAGACATAATTGAATCTTATTAAGATTCTTTTCGGCATCACCGGCGCTTTCTTAACCATCCTATTGATTTTGGGTGGAGTTTTGCTTATGGGGTGGCCCCTTTGGATGGGGTTTTTCATCCTATTAGGCATTGTCGGTCTGGGATTCGGCCTTTTCTTTCTCAAAAAAGTATTGCTGAAGAAGCGGGAACAACGGTTCGTTGAACAGGTAATCCACCAAGATGACTCCTATATTCAAACTCTTGGGGATAAAGAAAGGGCTCAGGCCAAAGACCTTCAGGACCGTTGGAAAGAAGCCATAGACACCATGAGGTATTCCCGCCTCAAAAAATACGGCAATCCACTTTACGTCCTTCCCTGGTATATGGTAATGGGAGAGAGCGGCTCAGGGAAAACCACAGCCATAACAAGCGCCAGGCTTTCATCTCCTTTTGCGGAGATACAAAAAACATCTGGTATTTCTGGAACGAGGAACTGTGACTGGTGGTTTTCTGAACATGCGATTATATTGGATACAGCCGGGAGATATACCGTTCCGATCGATGAAGAAAAAGACAAAGAAGAGTGGAGGAGCTTTCTCACGCTCTTGGCCAAATACAGAAAGAAAGAGCCTATAAACGGACTTGTTGTGACCGTTGCGGCAGACAAACTCCTTATGTCGAGATCGGAGACTTTAGTGGAAGACGGTCAAAACATTCGGCGTCGGATCGAAGAATTGATGCGAGTTTTAGGTGCAAAATTTCCAGTCTACATTCTTGTGACAAAATGCGACTTGATTCAGGGGGCCGCTCGGTTTTGCGACCACCTTCCGCAGAAGAGTCTCGATCAGGCAATGGGGTTCATCAACCAAGACCTTTCAAGTGAAGCGATTGGCTTTATCAATACCGCTGTGAGCTCAATAGGAGACCGTTTGAGGAGATACAGATTTCTTCTTTTGCACCAGGTTGAATCCGAGGCTGTTGATCCGGGGCTTTTCCTCTTTCCTGAGGAGTTTCAAGAGTTACGGGTCGGTCTTGAATCATTTGCAAAAGGAACATTTCAAGAAAACCCATACCAGGAGACTCCCATTTTACGAGGCTGCTTCTTCAGCAGTGGACGTCAGGAGGGAACGCCGTACTCGCATTTCTTAAGAGCACTGGGCCTTATCGAAGAGACGGAGGTACTGCCGGGGACAAGCAAAGGACTATTTCTGCATGACTTTTTTTCCAAAATACTGCCCAGGGATCGGGGACTCTTCGCTCCCACTCAGCAAGCCCTCCAATGGCAGAGACTCACGACAAACCTTGGATTGGCATCGTGGGTTTTAGTGATACTGGCAATCTGCGGGCTTCTCAGTTTTTCCTTTGCTAAGAATCTTGCTACTCTCAGGGAAGTGGCTCATGAATTTTCAGAGCCTCGCTTACTCACCGGGGCTGTCCTTACAGATGTCATTACCATGGATCGGTTCCGTCAGGCAATTGTAAAAGTGGAAGAGCAGAACAGAGATTGGTGGATCCCCAGGCTTGGCCTGAATGAAAGTCGGGAGGTTGAGACTCGGCTCAAGGAAAAATATTGCAGAAATCTAAAAGATGGGCTTTTAGTCGGATTCAATAAAGATATGAAAGACAGGATAATCAATTTTTCTCGTTCTACTCCCCACCGGATTATTCAACAACATGTCGCCCATCTCATGAGAAGGATAAACCTTTTACAGGCTCGTCTCCAGGGAGATGACTTTGTAACCCTCAGAACGAAGATTCACCCGTTTTTCGAATCGATTACATTCAAGAATGAACGAGAGCTTATTGCTGAAATGAGAGATAAGTTGGGCGAGTTATACCTGTATTATTTGGTATGGAGTAGCAACTTCACAGGCATGAATCAGGAAAGGAATGACCTCCGAAACCTTTTGGAGCATATCCTGAATCTCAAAGGAAGCGATTTGAAGTGGCTTGTTACATGGGTAAATGATGATGAGACTTTGTCTCCTCTGACCCTGGAAGATTTTTGGGCAGGCACCTTAAAAGCTTCGAAAGAGAAAAAGGTACAGCCTGCATATACTCGAAATGGAAAGAATAAGATCGAATCCTTTCTTGAAGAGATGGAAACGGCCCTCTCCGATCCTCTGGTCATTGCAAAGAAGAAGGAGCAATTTTCCGCCTGGTATGCCAAGGCATACATGAAAGCGTGGCGTGACTTTTGGGCCGGTTTTTCGAAGGGGGCCGACACCCTCGCGGGGAAGAATGAACGGCGAAAAACGGCTGCAAGAATGGTGACAGGTCAAGGACCATACTTCACCCTCCTGGATGAGATGGCATCGGATCTGGAGCATTTGCAAGGGAAAGAAAATATTCCTTCATGGGTTGTACTTACTCATGAATTCAGAACTATTATGCTGAGAGCAGCAAAGGAGGATACTCTTGAAGACGGCAGTACGCTGTCAAAGGCCGCACAAAAAGGAAAGGATATGATCGCCAAGATCGAAAACAAGATAGGGAAAGGCCGGGGGAACAAAACTCTTGAGACACAATTAAAGCAAACCAAGACTCTCCAGGAATATCAAATTGCGCTGACCGGTATTCAGCCCATATCCGCTTCACAGATTCAAGCTTTTGAGATGGCGACCCAGACATTCAATGAAGATCCGACCACTGGAAAGTCACCGTTTTTTGTTGCGAAAGCGACTCTTGATGCGTTGGAAGCTTCTATTGCACAGGGAAAATCGGCGAGGACCATGTTCAGGGAATTGGTAAGGGGTCCTCTCAAATATCTGTGGAGCTTCACACGCGAAGAAACAGCCTGTCATCTCCAGGACCTGTGGGATCAGGATGTCTTAATGGAGGTTCAAGGGATCACTGACCAAAGGACCGTAAACCAACTCCTCATGGGTCAAGACGGTTATGCCTTGGCATTCATTAAAGGGCCTGCTGCTCCGTTTATCAGTCGAAGTCTTCGACGGGGATACTATGCCAAGAAAGTGCTGGGCGGAAGAATACATTTTGACAACTCATTCTTTTCTTTTCTCACCAAGGGGGCGCGGGCCGTAAAGCCAATTAAGGAAAGCTATGTCGTGTCCATTAAGGCTCTCCCGACGGATGCCAACCCCAACGCCGCAATAAGACCTCATGCCACCCGTGTAGAACTTCAATGTGCAAGTGAAACCCAAAGTATCCTCAACTTCAACTACCCTGTGAAGAAGACGTTCAACTGGTCTCCTGAAACATGTGGCGATGTCATCTTTAGGATCGAGGTCGGCAGTCTCGTTTTGACCAAAAAATATAATGAGGATAAGGCTTTTCCTAAGTTTTTAAAGGACTTTGCAGATGGACAGCGCACCTTTTTTCGAAGTGAATTTCCCAAAGAAGAGGCTGCCCTCAGACGTCTGGGAATCAAGTATATAAAGGCGAAATACCAGTTCAGCGGCCATAAACCGGTCATCAGGCTTCTTTCAATAAGTCCGGGCCGAGTACCGAGGGATATCGTAAAGTGCAGGGAACATTAGAATCTCCCCATGCCTGGTGCTGGACCTCATGGGGAAAACATCCAGTGGGAAAAGACTATATCCATTTAAACTCAAGAGTTCCCTTGCTGAAAGCCTTCTCTGATTGGGTCGAGAAAGGGTATCAAATCTTGATTTCATATAGAAAGGATCACTCTCATCATTGTTCATGGCGTTTTTG
>JAXHSZ010000499.1:0-6198 GCA_034190725.1 Thermodesulfobacteriota bacterium | reverse complement strand
ATTGTTTTCAGTTTACTGTTCACAGTTAGCGGTTGATACAGAACAGAAAAGAGGTTTGGACGCTGCATCGGTAACTCATGCTTATGTCTAAAATGAAGCTATGATATTATTAGAAGAAATTCCAAAGAACCAATTCAAAAATTGAAATAGGGATCAATAGTATTTTTACGTGGTTATGGAATTTAGCAACAAAACCGTAAACGGTTGCAATCAATGAACCTTCTTCTCCAGTGGACAAAAATGTTTCACTATTGACAGGTTTTAAAGGGGTGTGTTATATTCGGATACCAATAGGATTCAGGCAAGACAATACCATCGGTCCTTGAAAGAGATGGAAGGGGGGTGTTTTCCGGTTCAATTGAGTAGATCATAAGCCGAGTCCAAGAACCACTTATAACTATTGAAAAGAGAAAGGAGAAAGGAAAATGAGGTTAGAAGGTAAAGTTGCTATTGTAACGGCTTCAGCTGGAGCAGGAATCGGTCAGGCCGCTGTACGGGCTTTGGCAGACGAGGGGGCGAATGTGGTTGTGACTGACATCCATGAGAAGAGAACAATGGGTGTAGCCGAAGAGATCAAAAACAAAACCGGTCGAGATACCCTCGGGGTTCTATGTGATGTATCGCAACAAGACCAGGTGGATAATCTGATAAAACAAACCCTCGACAAATTTGGGAAGATAGATGTTTTTGTAAATAACGCAGGCAGGGAGGTCCTCACACCGGTAAAAGACATGACCGATGAACAGTGGGATCTCGTGATGGATGTATGTCTCAAGGGAACTTTTCGCTGCTGCAGGGCCGTCGTGCCTACAATGATAGAAAAGAAAACCGGAAGCATTATAAATATCTCATCGGTTGCGGGCTGGATAGGCTCAGATACCGGTGAATCCCATTATTGCGCAGCAAAGGCAGGCGTGATGGCCTTCACAAAATGTCTTGCAAAGGAAGTGGCGCCCCATGGAGTCAGAGCAAATACAATCGCTCCCGGATTGATCATGAATGAGTTCTTACGCCGCATCTATCCCCCGGACTTCTTTGAAATGGCAAAACCGATGATCCCTCTCGGAAGGGAAGGAAAACCTGAGGATATCGCAAATGCAATCGTGTTCCTGGCATCTGACGAATCGAGCTATATGGCCGGTGAGACCATGTGCGTAAGCGGCGGTATGTACATGAAATAATTTGTGGATGAATAAACCGCACTGTCATAAAGAAGGGGAGTTCTTGAGAACATCCCCTTTTTTATTTATGCCTTTGGAAGCTCGCTTATAAAATCGACGGCATCGCCTGGAGCGGATCCGGGCCCAAAAACCTTCTTTATCCCCATGTCCATGAGTTGACTCACATCTCTTGTGGGGATAACCCCTCCCATGATGATGGGTACGTTTATCCCCCGTTCATTCAATGCCTCGAGAAGGGTTGATGCAACATAAAAGTGCTGACCCATGGAACTTGTAACCCCTATAACGTCAGTATCCTCCTCTTGTGCTACTTTTGCAAGCTCATGAGGATCACTAAAGTATGTGTAGACGACTTCAATACCTGCATCTTTAAAGCTGCTCATTACAGACAAGAGCCCCCGGTCATGTCCGTCCAGGGAAAAACGTGCCATCAAGGCCTTTGTCTTTCCCTTTCTTTGATTGTTGTTCATAGTAACCTCCTACGTGGAATATATTCTTCCTCCACTGGACTCAACGATCGCTTCCATCATCTCCCCCAGAGTACATCGAGCCCTGGCCGCCTCAATGAGTGCAGGCATGAGGATGCCTGCCTTCTCAATTATGTCGTAACCGCACATGGCATCCTTCACTCGTTCCAGGGAATCCTTGACTTTCCCGTTATCTCGGTTTGCCCTCCATCTTTCCAGTTTTTCGATGATCCCTGCTTCTATCTCAGGTTGATAAAGAGTGAATGCCGGCACTTCTTCCTCTTCATCGATTGTGAACTTGTTCAGTCCCACTACGGTTCTCTCCCCGCTATCAACCTCTTGACGCCATTTTATACTCTGCTTTTCGAGAAGCTGGCGGAGCCATCCGTTCTTTATGCACTCAAAATATCCTCCCCTGCTTTCAATTTCAGCTCTTACTTTCCCTGCTTCTTCCTCCACCTTGTCTGTGAGGGATTCCAAATAATACGAACCGCCCAGAGGGTCTGTCACATGGGGTATCCCCGTCTCATTGAGTAAGATTTGGTTTATGCGGATGGCAGTTCGCACCGCTTCTTCAGACGGTAGACCGATGGCTTCATCATAAGAATTGGTGTGCATTGATTGTACACCTCCCAAAACGCAGGCAAGCACCTGCAGAGTGGCCCTTGCAATGTTGTTGAGCGGTTGCTGAGATGTGAGGGAAGATCCGGCCGTGTGAACGTGGATCCTGTACTGCAGGGACCTGGGATCCTTAAAGCCGAATCGCTCTTTCATAATCTTTGCCCACATCCTTCTCCAGGCTCTGAGTTTTGCGATCTCTTCGAAGAAATCCATCCCCAGATGAACCTGGGAACTGAACCTGGGAACAAATTCATCGGGTTTCAGCCCTGCCTTTATCCCCCCCTCCACCAAATCAACGGCCTTGGACATGACGATCCCCAGTTCCTGGGTCGGAGTCACGTTCATCTCTCCGAATACATACCCACAGAGGTTTGTATGATTCCATCTCTTGATGTTTTGGCAACTGTATTTTATAAGCTCGATTTCCAGTTTATACTGGGCATCCGGAGTAGGTGCAGGAAGGTTGGTTGTCAGGCACCTGTTTCCCAATCCATTCTGGCTTTGCCCGTTGAGTTCTTCCGGCTTATGCCCCCTGGTCTCAGCATAAACCACATACATTGCAAGAAAGGGAAGGCATGTGAATCTGATGTTATCCGCCACCCGAGTTTTGGGAAGATCATAATCTTTTAAAAGAGTATCAATGTCATCCAGGGTGCTTATATTCACTCCACCCAATCCAACCATTCCCCGGGCCTTGGGGCTGTCCGGGTCAAAACCGCAGTGTGTTGGAGTGTCTACGGCAAAAAGAACCGCCGGTGTCTCCCCGTATCCTTTCATTCCTTCTCTGATAAGATATTTCGTTCGCTCTCTCGTCTCTTCGCCTGTGCCATACCCATGCAACAACTGGATCATCCAGGGCATGTACTGATACCCAAGCGCCCTGTTTCCCCTCGTGTAAGGAAAGGCCCCCGGCATCTCCGGTTCTGCATCTTCAATGTCATCCGGGGTGTAGACGTACTTCAGTGGAATACCCGATTCCGACGAGAATTGAGGACAACCAAATTTCAGCTTTTTTTTGTAGACTTCCTCAATCTCATTTTCCCAACCTTTCATCATCTCATTGACCGTATCAAGGGTCTTTTTGGAAAACATAACATTACCTCCCCATGGAATGTTTCATCACATGCAAACTGTAAATATCCCCACTCATCGAAGAACCGTAATCTATCAATTATTAAAGAATAAATCAAACCGAAAAAGCTATAAGACTTTTTATGAATTTGCAGCTTGAGGTGGGAAAAGCTTAAACGGCGGTGCGGTAACCGTCTTTTAACACTGTAAACTCTTCATGTATCTTCCGGGACCATTCACTTATTCGTGAGAGTTCCAGAGAAAGCTGATTCATAAGGGAATCGGCCATACCTTCTGCGATCCTTCCTTTTATCTTGCTCACCAGATTTGTGAGATGCTTCATCTTTCTGCTGGAAAGGTGAGTACAGACAAGCCCTTCAATAAGGACAAGGCTTATAAATGCCGTGGTTCCATCCCTTTGAAACAGCTTGAGAGGGAGGTTATACAGACTGTTCATTATCTTTATGGGGTCCAGGAATTCGGACAATTCTGAGAATTGATGAATCCCAAGCATGTAAAACAGAAAGAATACAAACGGAATGCCCAGATACAGCCACTGCCTCACGATAAACAACCATCTTCCCCTCTGCCCCAATTGAGAGAGTTCAGCCAGGACATCAACGGACTGGCGATTTTTACGAATGAATCCCTCAAGCCGTTTTCCGAGTGAAAACTCTGGAGGATCACAGGAAAGGTCTGTCAAGACACTCCCAATCCGGTTGTCTATTGCCCCTGCGTACTCAGGAAGGGCAGTAGATTTCTTTGTCTCGGAATTGGACCTCACGGACGGTGTGATTCGTTTCAGAATGCTGTTCACAAGTCGCACAGGCCAGAGGTACATGTTCTGGTCTTCCAAGACCGAGAAAAGTCGTTTGTCCAGATCAGGATCCACAAGCTCAAGAACTTCATTTCGGGCAACTTCTTTGAGAGAGAGAAGGTCTCCATTCGCTTCATCGATGATCTGTATGAGCCTCTCTATATCTCGACCCATATGGAGGTTTTCTACGATTTCCCTGGTGAGATCCTCCATCTCTTCTTCCAGGTTTGCAGCCTTTATGGCCAGCAATTCCTTTTCTTTTCTCTTTTTAAAGATAAATTCAGTAAAACGACGGAACTCATGTGCACCTGATGAGTCCTCTCCTTCAAATGCATCCCTGGCGGAAACTGCGAATATTCGTGGATTGTCTATGGACAATTTTTGAAGCATGAGGGTGAAGCTTCCTATGATCTGGGCCAGGTCTTCTTCCTTCAGCTCATCTCTCTTGTTCAAAGCAAATGAGAAGTTCTTGTTTGATTTCTTGAGGAGTTTCATCACTTCAGACATTGAACGGTCAGCGTATTTTTCAGGAGAGACCACCCAGACAAGAAGATCAAGCTCAATCGCAAAATCCACTACCATTTGCTGATGGGTGCTGATCAGGCTGTCATGGTCCGGAAGATCACATATTATAATATGTTGAATTTCTTCAACCTCATGTACGGCTGGAGGACCAAGGAATGAATAATCCTTGCTGAAGCCGGGTTCCACCTCTTTATGACGATAGACCACAACCTTGTCCGTATAGGGTCGCTTGTGAGATGCCACAGAAATGGTCTTTCCTGCAAGTGCGTTGATGATGGAAGACTTTCCGACGCCTGTGCCGCCAAGGAGACCTATCTTCAGGGGCGTCTGGCCGGCCTTTTTCAGTTGCTCTCTTGCCTTTCTGCACAAGTCCGTGACACGATTCCTGTCAAAATGGGAAAGAAGGTTCCCCGCAGTGGCCAGCTCATCCAGCTGATCTATCCGGTTTTTCATATCGACTGCAGGACTCGGAGAATGTGCAAGTCTCATTTCGGTTCAAATTCCTTTACAATTTTGAAATATCGATCGTGCTGAGCAGATAATACAGCCTTTACAGCAGTCATATATCGTTCATTGAGTCCTCTGGCAATGGTCTTCAGTTCATTCAGGACGAATATCTCCAGAGTCCCTCCTGTAACGAAAGGAGCAAGGGCTGCATCAATGGCCACTTCAAGAATACTCAGTCCGCCCATGGTAACACTCTCAATGCCTACGATGATGACACCCCAGGCCAGAGAGAGGGAATACATTCCGGCTTTTTTATGAGTCGGAATTCCTTTCTTCAACTCTTTGAACCTTTCGTCAAGCCAGACTTCAACCTCCTTGAGATGATTCTCAAAAATCCTTTTGGCCTCATCCTGACCCATCTCCGGTCTCTCTTCACTGATGGCCTTTTTGAAAGGTCCCTCCTGTATTGCCTGGACCACTTGAAGCTGGTATTTGGTCAGTGCGGATACAATGGGCGCTATGTCCGTCTTGTGATGGAGTGTCTTTATCTCTTTTCCTATCTTGTCTTCCAGGGGAGGGATGATCCCGATGATACGGAAGGGAAGTTTTAAAACAGATGAGATAAGGCGGCGGGGAGGCGCCAGGATGTCATACTTCTGGTAGAGTTCTTTAATGCGGAACTTGAGGGCCTTTTTCAGGGCGGGGTCTTTTGGTACCGTGAGATTGTCATTCAGCTGACTCCAGACATCGAGAAAAATCTTTTCAAGGGTGCGTAAATGACCGTCATATGCTTCCCTTTCCAATGAGATCATCTTTTGGAGATGCTCTTGGAACGATACAAGCCTCTTGCGGGCAGCAGATATCTCTTTCTTCCTGACCTTTTTTGACTCTTTCTGGATAGTGTGAAAAAGGTATTTTTTAAGGGGGCTGAGTTCAGAAGAAATTGCGCTCACCGATGCAGGCTCAATTCTATGTAAGGTGAAGGTGCCTTTTGTCTCCGTGAGACCCCAATCACTGATCTGTCTATGGATTTCCTCCGGTTCTGCATTCGGGGTTATCTTATTCAAAA
>JAXHSZ010000498.1:0-5375 GCA_034190725.1 Thermodesulfobacteriota bacterium | reverse complement strand
CGGGGAGAGACGGAATGGGATCAAAGATAAAGGGGATTAAGAGAGCGTATTTTGACACACCCAAGAGACTTTGTACGTGGTCGAACTTCTCTGTGAAAAAGGCGTATACACCGGAAGACATAAAGGACACGGACTACAAGAGTGATATTGGTGATGTGGGAGAATATCCTTATACCAGGGGTATTTTTCCGGATATGTACAGGGGAAGAATCTGGAGTATGCGAGAGATCAGCGGGTTTGGGTCCGGGGGTGACTCAAATGAAAGGCTGAAATACCTTATGGAGATTGGTGAGACTGCATTGAATATTATACCGGATAATCCCACACAGATGGGCATAGACTCGGATCATCCGCTGGCAGAGGGTGATGTGGGTGTTCAGGGTACTGCCATTGACTCCCTGAAGGACATGGAAGACTTGATTCAGGATATCCCCCTGGATGAAGTCAGCTTCATGTTCAGCAGCCCTACAATTGCGGTCTATGCCATGTATATTGCTGCAGCGGAGAATCAGGGCCACGACATCTCACAATTGAGGGGAACCTTCTCCAATGATCCCATAGGATACCTTCTGTTTGGGAATCATACTTTGGAACACAAACCACCGTCCATGACACGTAAACTTGCAGTGGATGTTATTGAATACTGCTCAAAGAATATGCCCCGCTGGAATCCCATCAATGTGAATACATACAGTCTCAGAGAGACCGGAGTGGGCGCAGCACATGAGATGGGTTACTCCTTTGCAACCGCATTGGAGTATATCAGAGAGGCCCTCAAGCGAGGGGTGGACATAGACTCTGTGGCTCCCAAAATCGCCTTCACATGCAATGCTCAGATCGATCTCTTTGAAGAGGTTGCAAAGTTCCGGGCAGCAAGGAGATTGTGGGCAAGACTGATGAAGGAAAAGCTCGGAGCTGTTAATGAAAAATCATGGAAGTTCAGGTTTCACACCAATACATCGGGGTGTTCACTTGTGCTTCAACAGCCTTTGAACAACATCACAAGGGTGGCATATGAAGCTCTGGCCGCAGTGCTGGGTGGTACCCAATCCCTGCAGACCTGTTCATATGACGAACCCATCTGTTTGCCGACCAAAGATTCTCAAATGATTGCCCTGAGAACACAACAAATTTTGGCAAATGAAGTGGGCATATGTAATGTTGCCGATCCATTGGGCGGTTCATATTATGTTGAATCTCTCACCAATACACTTGAAAATGAGATCATAAAAGCAATGGAGGAAGTGGAGGAAAAAGGCGGCATGGTTGCCTCTTTGGAAGACGGATGGATCCTGGCAAAGATCAATGACATTGCCTACCAGTATCAAAAGGAAGTGGACCAAGATAAGAGAATCATTGTGGGACAGAACAAATATACGATCCCCGAAGAGGAAGAAAACGAGGTTCATTTTCCCATTCATCGCATCTGTCTTGACTCTTCCAAAGAACAGATAAAGAATGTGAAGAGGCTGAAAGAATCCAGGGATACAGGAAGGGTAAAGGATTCTCTGGCAAACCTTTATAATAAAGCAAAAACAAAGGATGAAAACCTCATGTATCCAATCATTGAGGCTGCCAAAGCATATGCCAAATTGGGAGAGATTATGGGAACCATACGGACAGCCTATGGGTTTCATTATGATCCATTCGGAGAGGTGGACTGCCCTTTCTAACGGTCGGTTTGATTATACGGTATCAGTTATCGGTTATCAGTTAATATATACCGAGAGTAAACTGACAACTGATAACTGATAACTATAAAATGGAGGAATTTTCATGAGGATGCTTGGACTTCCCATTCCGGAATTCTTCAAATATGATCACATACAAACTGCAGCAAAAGAATGGGATTATACTCCGAATGTGTCTGATCTTCATTCTCACGCAGACCAGTGGCGGCGAAAGCATGATATCATACCTGCATCTGATCAAAAGACCGACATCCATCTTCTGGGCATTGATTTGCAGCGTGATTTCTGCCTGCCGGAAGGAACACTCTTTGTAGCGGGACGCTCAGGTTCAGGAGCCGTGGAAGACAGTATGCGAACAGCGGAGTTCATATACCGAAACCTGGATGTGATAACAGATATTACGCTGACACTGGATACACATTATTTATTTCAGATATTCTTTGCTCCCTTCTGGGTCACGGAGGAAGGTTCCCCCCTTTCAGAACACACGATGATTGTTGTGAGTGATGATGAGGAACATCTGAACAATACCGACCCATCGGGAAATATGGTCCATGAGAACGTGCGTCCCAATCCGGCCATTGCAAAATGGCTGTGCAATGATGATTATGCATGGCTGCAAAAGCAGGCTCTATTCTACTGCAAGAAACTGGCTGAATCAGGCAAATACACACTCTACCTCTGGCCTCCCCACTGCTTGATGGGAACCGTGGGGCATGCTGTAACAGGTGTGATTTCAGAAGCAGTCATGTTTCATAATCTTGTGCGTGGCGCCAAACCTCGCATGTATCTCAAGGGGGAAAATTTTCTTACGGAGAGTTACGACCCGGCAGCTTCCGAAGTTTTGGAAAGGTGGGACGGCAAAGGGAATATTGCTCAAGCAAGAGATTCCGGTTTCTATGACGATGTATGCACGGCTGATGTATATATTGTCTTAGGACAGGCTGCAAGTCATTGTGTATTGACAATGATTGACGGCCTTTTGACCGAGATCAAGGATAAGAATCCCGACCTTACAAAAAAAATATACATACTGATAGACTGCATGTCCTCAGTGACGGTCTCTGATCCGGACGGTACTATTGTTGTGGATTTCACTCCTGATGCAGAAGCTGCCTTTGAAAGGTTTTCCCACGCAGGAATCAACCTTGTTGAGAGCACCGTTCCCATAGAAAAATGGCCTGGTGTTCAGATAAAATAGGGAGATTCTGCAAAATCAGTCATATGAATTCAAATCAAATGAACGGGGAAATACTATGCTGACATTAAGAACCGATTATGAAAGGATGTATGAAAATATCGTACAGGCTGCAAGACAGTATCTCAATGACAACAGGAATCTTCGATCACTGGTTGTGGGGATATCGGGTGGAGTTGACAGCGGAATTGTCACATGCCTTGCCTATGAAGCATTGAAGGAATTTTCTGATGTGAGTCTTGTGGGAAGAAGCCTCCCCATTGAGACGAATACTGAGCAGGAAATCTTGAGGGGCAGAGGAATCGGCACAAATTTCTGCAATGATTTTGAGATCAAAGACCTGACAGAGGCGTATCGAAACCTATATGCAATATTCGTAGGAGAACACCCCCGAAAGAATGATCCCAGCCAGGAAGAAAAGATCAGAAGAGGCAATCTCAAGGCCAGGGTCAGAATGGCCTATCTCTTTGATCTTGCCCATTTTACAAAAGGCATGGTCCTGTCCACTGACAACTATACTGAGTTGATGCTGGGATTCTGGACCCTTCACGGAGATGTGGGCAATTACGGACTCGTGCAGTACCTGTGGAAGACGGAGTTATATGGACTTGCCCGCTTTCTTGCCGAAAAGTACGAAAGAAAAGGACAATCCGAAAAGGCGGAAGCCCTTCGTCAATGTATCGATGCAGTACCTACGGACGGGCTGGGTATTACGGGCAGTGATTTTGACCAGATCGGGGTGACGGATTATGAAAGCGCTGACCTGTTGTTGATCGAGTATCTGAAAGGGAATACTGAAAAATCCCACCACCCCACAATACAGAAATATCTGGGATCAACTTACAAACGCCTTGATCCTCAAAATATAAGCAGAGAAGATATATTCAAGTAGAGGTATTGCCATCATCATCCCACCTTTTTTCTTTCATATTATTCTTGCTAAGCACACGCATTCTTAAATACGATTACGTATTAAGTTTAAAGTGCCTAAAGTTAAAATATTCTATTTTGATTTCATTCTTCAAAATCCGCACTGAGGTAAACTTTTTTCGCTCCCATGTGCAGCTGCATCAGTCACATGCAGGTGATTTATAGCTTCTTAGTGATTAGAGGTCATGGGTGTTATTGAGAACCTATGCCTGGATATGCTAACTCATCAAAATCATTAATGAACTATAATAAGAATCAGAGAGCATACTGATTATTGACTGACATCAGTATGAGAATATGACTTAAAATCGGCAAAATTTAGACTTTTTCGTCTAAAATCTTTAAAGTTTTTTTTTTGCCCGCCGATAGGTATGAATGTGGGACATTAATTTTACTCTATAACACCTCATCTTGAAACATCATCAGAGAATACATATTCAATTTCAATGAGATAGATGAATGTTCGAATAAAACTCATGTGGGAGGGAATGTTATGAAGACATTTAAACATTATGTTGTTACATACTTCGAACAGGTTCTGGTTCTCGTTGTTCTCGTTGCAATCTTATTTGCACACTACTTTGTATTTCAGAAGATGGCATTTCTGAACTTCTACTATCTTCCGGTACTTCTTGCGGGTTTTTTCCTCGGTCGTAAAACAGCGGTTCTCTTCAGTGTATTCTGTATTCTTCTTGTAAGTATATTCTGTATTATAGTTCCCGAGTTTTTTAGAAGACTTGTTGATGATTTCAATATCCTGATGAGTCTTACAATGTGGGGTTCATTTCTCATATTGACAAGCTATATTGTAGGCACACTCTTTGAAAACAATAAAGAGAGGATCAAGGACCTGAAGAAAGCCTACATGGGAGTCTTAGAAATTCTTTCCAAGTACCTGGAATCTTCCGATCGCTATACAAAAGGGCATTCTATCCGTGTTTCCAATCTTGCCACAGAGATAGCAATCGCCATGGAGCGACCCCGGAATGAAGTGGAAAACATAAAAGCTGCGGCTTTACTGCATGATATCGGAAAAGTTGAAGTCAGCATGGAACTCATTCAAAAAGCCGCTTCATTAAGTAATGAAGAGAAGAAGGAAGTTGACACCCATTCAGAAAAAGGGGCACAGATATTATTGAGCGTGGGAGATGTTCTCAAAGAAGCTGTTCCCATAGTTCTGGCGCATCATAAGTCGTATGGAGATCTTTATGGTGATAAAGATCCATCTTTGAAAAAAGATGCCAAGATGGGAGCATGCATTGTGTCAGTGGCTGATACATATGATGCCATTACTTCCGATAGACCATACAGAGCAGGAAAGACCCCTCGGAAAGCAATTGAGGAGATTGAAGAGGGAGCAGGAAAACAATTTCATCCTCAGGTTGTAGAGGCCTTTCAAAGAGTTCTTGCTCTTCGAGTTGATGATTTAGAAAAGAATGTTGTCTCAATGGCGTAAAAACCGTTCATAAAAACACTTCAATTGACGCCTATCCATAAATGGCTGTCTTCAATAATTTCTATACCTGCCTGTGCGTAGACGCATACAGACACGTCAG
>JAXHSZ010000497.1:0-2936 GCA_034190725.1 Thermodesulfobacteriota bacterium | reverse complement strand
TATTGACTCAGAACATCTCTTCCTGCTCTGATATGTCTTCCGATAAAAAATCTCTCCAGTTGCCTGCTATTTCAAGAAGGGGAGAGACATTGACCAGGTCGTCATCCTTCTCTGTGAAATGAGCGGATGCGCTGCTCCGCTGATAGTCCCACGGTTCCTCTACTAGATCCGCTCTGACATTATTAAATTCTATGTACTTAGCAGCAACCAGAAGATAGGTCTCATCCATAGTATATGATGAAAATCTCCCCTGCCAAAGATAACCTCGCCATCCCTTGGAAAAGTTTATATATCGAGTATATCTTCGGTGTGCCTCTCCAATTGCTTTTCTCAAGCCGTCTTCCGAAGCCGGGACAGCAATAAGATGAACGTGGTTGGGCATCAGGCAGTAAGCCCATATCTCCACATGACAACGTTTGCATCATTCAGACATGAGAGCTATTTGCCCCCTGAATCTTCCTCCCTGATAAAGGTCTGCTGTCTTCGATTGCCTTGTTGTGTTATATGGTGGGGGAGCCTCGGTGCAACTACATGACCTATTCTCGCCATAGTCAAACAATCCTATCATAAATCTCTCTTGTCAATAATCAAGTTTGTGTCACCAGAATTTAAAATCTGAGGAACAGTATGAGTGAAGATTTATCTGACGCAGAGATTGGCGAAAAATCCTAGTTTTCGTTCAGACACTACTTCATATCCTGCCCATCCTGTGGGTTCTTTCTGGATAGAATTTCGATCTTAAGTCCTTCAATCCTCTCAAAATGCCTTTTCTTGAAAGTTGCTACTGAAAAGCCAAGGGAAAGAGCCGTAGCACCGATCATGAGATCGTGCGCTCCAATCTGAATACCTTTTCTTCCCAAGTAAGCCCATATTTCTGCATAGATTCTCGCCGTGACGATATCAAAAGGATATACCGGGAGTAACTCAATTACCTTCTCTACATAGGCACTCCTTTTCAGACGCCGCTTTGATGAATCCGCCCGGTGGACACCGTGAAGAAGTTCAGCAACGGTGATTACACTAAGACCGAAAGGTTCTTCCTCTCTATCTTTTATAAATGCTTCTATATCCAGATGCCCTCTTTCTGCTTCGATAAGAAGACTTGTATCAAAAATTATTCCCACCTGCACTCCTCCGGTAAATGCGGTTGATTGTTCCGCACACCTTCCAGATCCGCGGCAAAGGCATCCAGTTCCTCCTCCAGGGGAGGAAGTTTTTTCAGCAAAAATTTAAGCTCCTTCAGCGTTCTTATCTTATTAACTTCTATAACGGGTTCCATTTGTGCCACCGGTTTTCCGCTTCTCTCAATAATATAGTGGTCCCCTTTAAATTTGATTTTGTTCAAGATTTCCGAAAAATCTCTCACTGCTTGAGTAGCGGTTATCCGTTTTACCATGAATTTGCCCCTCCAATATCTGATAATCATATTTTACATAATTTACATATTTGTGTCAAGGAATAACTTTAAAACTGACGGTTGACAGCTGAATACTCAAAATTTCGAGATGATCAGACAGCAACGGTTGCATTGATCTCGTGGATGATCGCTCCCAATTCTCCGTCAAAGACCTTATCCAGTTTCCCCTACGTCACCCCTTCGCTGGCAAACGAGCGAGAAGAGGCACCTATTATCCCCCACAATATCATTTCTTCTGCTTCTCTTCCTCCACCAAAATCCTGCGCAAGAACTTCCCCACCTGACTCTTTGGAAGTTCGCTCCGGAATTCCACAAGTTTCGGAACCTTATATGGAGCAAGGTTCTCTCTGCAATAATCGATGATCTCTTCCGAAGTTGCGGTTTGTCCTTGTTTGAGGACGAGATATGCCTTCACTGTTTCACCCCGTTTTGCATTCGGGATTCCTGCGACAACGGCTTCCTCCACTTTGGGATACGCGAAGAGCACCTCCTCCACTTCACGAGGCACAATATTATACCCGCCCGCGATAATCAGATCTTTCTTACGATCCACTATATAAAAGTAACCGTCCTCATCCATTCTCGCTATATCTCCCGTATGCAGCCATCCTTCTTTATCAATGGATTCGGCGGTTTCATCGGGTCTATTCCAGTACCCCTTCATCACCTGTGGACCCTTTACCACCATCTCCCCTTCTTCTCCCACAGGCATAAGGGGATAATGCCCTTTCTCATCTGGTTCCAGGGCTACGATCGCACAATCAACGTCCGGCATGGGAATCCCTATTGAACCGTTCTTACGGGTGCCGTATATGGGGTTTGCATGGGTTACAGGGGAGGCTTCAGTCAGACCATACCCTTCCACCAATCGACCACCCGTTATTTCACCGAACTTTTGCTGTACTTCCATGGGCAGAGGAGCAGCGCCGCTTACACAGGCTTTGATGGATTTCAGATCGTAACTGGTGACTTTGGCATGATTAATAATACCGATATACATGGCCGGTACCCCCGGAAAAATGGAACATTTTTCCCTGTGGATCACTTCCATCACATGCTCAATATTTCTGGGGTCGGGCACCACGATGATCTCACTTCCGCTGTGGATGCCCATCCCCATGCAGACCGTCATTCCGTAGACATGGAAAAACGGAATGGCACCCATGACCTTTTCCTTGCCGTATTCAAAAGCAGGCAACCATCGACTCAACTGAAGAACATTGCTTGTGATGTTCCTGTGGGTGAGCATGGCAGCTTTAGGAAGACCGGTTGTGCCTCCTGTGTATTGAAACAGAGCCACATCATCAGGTTCTATATTCACCTGGGGCGGTGTCGGTTGTGCGCTCTTGATCAAATCGAACAAACCATATGCTTCGTGTGAAGGCGGCACATCAGCCATTTGACCGCCGGTCTTCAACTGTCGCTCCACCAGTTTCTTGAACGGAAAGCCGATGTGATCAGATATATCCGTAATAATCAGGTTCCTCACACTCGTGTCATTGCGAATCGAGGCCAAACG
>JAXHSZ010000496.1:0-6330 GCA_034190725.1 Thermodesulfobacteriota bacterium | reverse complement strand
TATGTTTGGTGGAGAAGGGAGGAAAGGCCTTAACATTTGGGATTTCTGGGACGTATTCTGGGCAAGCGAAGAGAATAAGCCCGGCAGATTGAATAACAACCAACTGGGCAGTGTGGATTTTTCCTTCAGGATTCCCAAAATAGACAAAATACTCCCTGTGCTGAGTAGCATTGTCGTTTATGGTGAACTTGCCGGAGAAGACGAGGCTGGAGGCTTTTTCAGTCGCACTGGATATTTAAGCGGTCTTTTTCTTGGAGACCTCTTCCTCACAGGAAGAACTGACCTTCGTATAGAATATGCTAATAATCATGTGTCAGGACACCCCAACCTTTGGTATAGTCATAGTGTCTATAAATCAGGTTATACTTATGAGGATAGAGTCATAGGACATCATATGGGAAGTGATGCCAAATCTCTCTTTTTTTTAATAACCCATTATCTTTACGACAACTTAATGCTGTGTACAGAACTTGTCAGCGAAAAGAGGGGGCTCTCCAATGACGTAAAGGAAACCACTCAACACGTGGCATTTGGAGTGACCTTCTTCGGGCAGGATCACCTCCAGTTAAAGGGAAGTTATCGCTATGAGTACATTGATAATTATGAATTTGTTCCTGATGAGAATCAAAAGAACAATGTCGGTCAGTTTGAGGTGACTCTTTCATTTTAGCTAAAAAATCGCTCAACTTATTATACAAGGTAAAAAATAAATCATCAAGCATGTCATCATCACTTTTTTGTAACCATCCTCAGATCATATCATTGATGTTCTTGTGAGATGTAAAGAGAACATAATGAAGATTCCAGTCTTCGTTTCAGATGTGAAGAAAAAGAAACAAGAAATAAAATCTTCACTCGACCATCATAGTTTTTTTAGACCTCAAGATTTTCTACAAAGTCACAGTTCTGAGTTTTCATTAAGTTGACCCTGAAACCAAATATCAGAAACTTGTGAACCTCGTATCCCGTGAACGATTACACTTCACTTAACAGTTGCACTCTACTGAATAGTCCCTGGATATGGAAATAGAGAAAGAAGAAGAGATTACTTTCATAGATTACTGGCAAGTCATATGGAAGTGGAAGATACTTATTATCCTGATTGTTGTGGCGGGTGTCTTAATTTCAGGTATAAAGTCATTATACCAGGTAGACATTTATAGGTCAGAGGCGGTCATTATCCCCATAGAACAAGGTGAAACAGGAGGAGTATCTTCTTTGATGCAGCAATTAGGAGGGATACCGGGAATGGCAATGACCGGTTCATCATCATCAGAGATTGTGAATATTTTGAACTCCAAGATCTTACGAGAGAAAGTGATAAAAAGGTATAATCTGCTTCCTGTCTTTTTTTATGAACAATGGGATAAGGAAAGAAACGATTGGAAAAGAGAGAAAAAGAAGAGGGGTTTCAAGTTGAACCCATTTGCACTCATTCGGAAACTCATTCATAAAATCAAGCCCGACCCTCCAAGAAATCCCGGCAAAATAGAGAAAGGGAAAAGTGGGTCGCCCACAATGTGGGATGGGTTGAGGGCACTCAATAGTATTACCGGTGTGAGTAAAAATGTAAGAGATAATACAGTAAGGATTTCCATTGAGTTTTATGATCCTGAAATGGCAGCCAAGATAGTCCATTATTTTCTTGACACACTGATACATTATATGACCAATGAGGCGAAAAGAGTCGCAACGATTAATAAGAAATACCTGGAGCAACAACTGGCAAAAACGTCAGACCCTCTTATCAGACAAAAAGTCTATAATCTCATAGCCCAACAGATAGAGGCGGCTATGATGTCTGAGGTTAAGGAAAATTTTGCGTTTAAGCTAATAGACCCACCGAGGGTGCCTGACAGGAAAGTAAAGCCCAACAGACAACGAGCAGTGATGATGGGTTTTGCTGTTTCTTTATTCTTTGGGATTCTTCTTGCGTACTTTCTTGAATATATTAGGAAAGTAAAAGCAATTAAGGAGACCAAGTAATTCATACGGAGGTATTTCCTTAAAATGATTAAGATGTATAGGGTTGTATTTATCATGATTATGTTTGTCCTTATCAGTGTTATTTCTACAGTTTCTCATGCACAGACTGCTGAGAGTACAAGATCATCTGAACAGCCCCAAAATCCATCAACCACTGTATCCGACACCACTGCTTTACAAAAGCAGTCATCTACAGATCAACTTCCAACGGGAGTAAATACGGAAAGCTTAACGACTTCGCAGAAGAAAGCATTAGAGAAGCTTACTCCATCGCAAAGAAAGGTGGTGGAAGCAGAGTTGTCAAAGACCGGTGGTCAGATTACCCCTGAGACCATCGAAAGGCTCAAAACAAGACCCGAGTTGAAAGATTTGAAACATGAGGAAGCATTGAAGACTGTTTTTCCTGGAGAGAAAGAAGGAGTCATTCCAACCGACCGTGAGATGAAAGAACCCTCTGAAAAGAAAGAAGAGGAACTTGAGAAGGAAGAAGATGTTGATCAAAAGGATAAAAAAGACAAAGCATTGCGACGCTTTGGTATAGATTTCTTCAGACCGGCCAAAAACAGAATACTTACCACAGAAAAAATGATCAGTGAAGGGAGGATTCCAAAAGCCATTGAAAAAGATGCTCTTTCAGGATTTGTTGGACCCCTTGATATTATCTCCACATATGTGAATGTAACAATTCCCCCACGTTATGTCCTCAACCCGGGAGATGGGATAATTATACATTATTGGGGTGATAATGTTGAATTAACTACTCTGAGACTTATCCTTGACAAGAGCGGAGCTGTCATTATACCAAAAGTAGGACGGTTTATTGCACGAGGAATGACTCTTACTCAGTTTCAGAATGCAGCAAGAAAGCAGCTGAAAAGGGTTTTTCGTGGAAAAACAAATTTGATCGCTACACTGGATAAATTGCGAAGTATCCAGATCTTTATTACCGGAGAGGTATTTCGTCCGGGGAGTTATGCGGTGAGTGCCGTAACAACTCTGTTTAACGCCTTATATGCATGTGGCGGACCCGCTGATTCCGGGTCACTAAGACATATTAAGCTTTTCAGAGGCGACGAAACAATGAGGATCGATTTCTATGATTATCTCCTTAAAGGAGACAGCAGATACGATTTGCCCCTGAAAGCAGGAGATACTATTTTCATATCAAAAGTCTCTAAATTGATTTCAGTGGATGGTGAAATCAATCATCCTGCCATATATGAACTGAAGAAACAAGAAAGACTGAAAGATCTGATCAGACTTGCTAATGGTGTGAAGCCTACTGGAATGCTGCAAAGAGTGCAAATCAGGTCTGTGAGACCGAACAAGGAGAGAGTCATTATAGATATTGACATGACTCGAGATGTTCCATCATCCAATCCTGTACTGTTCGATGGTGATTCGGTAATGGTCTCTTCAATCCTTCCTGAAATAGTGAATATGGTAACCCTTGAAGGAAAGGTTGAAAGGCCGGGTGATTATGAATTAAAAAGAAATATGAGAATTTCCGATCTTTTTTCGGAAATAAACAGACCATTGGGAGAAGCGTATTTAGGGAGAACAGATGTAATTAGGATGAATGAGGATGGAAAGACCACTACCCTTATTCCAATACATCTTGGAAGAGCTATTCAGAGAGATTCTATTCACGATATTAAACTAGCCCCCATGGACAGGATTATTGTCTATTCAAAATGGGACGTAAAGTTTTTGCCTGAAAGAATTATTACGATCACCGGTGCTGTTCAAAAACCAGGGGATTATGAGAGATCAGAGGGTATGAGGATCAATGACCTTCTTATAATGGCAGGCGGTGTCATGCCCAATGCCTTTCTTGAGCGGGCTGATCTTCTGCGGTATGATTTTGAAAAGGAGATCTCTACAGTCATACCAGTGAATCTTCGCAAAGTACTGAATGAAGATGTTTCAAATAATGTGTTGCTTTCAGACAAAGATGTGCTCAGGATCTATACGATAAAAGAAAGCAAATTCATACCCCCCCGCAAGATAACGATTTCAGGGGCTGTGCAGAGGCCTGGTGAATATGAGCGGTCCGAGAATATGACGATAGAGGACCTGCTCACGGAGGCTGGCGGTCTCATGCCTAATGTATATTCGAAAAGGGCCGATCTTTTGCGGTATGACTTTAAAAATGAGAGTTATACAAACATTTCCATCAATTTAGATAAACTCCTCAAAGGTGACATGACGGAAAACATTCGACTCAGTGACGGGGATGTGATGAGGATATATTCGATAAAGGAAAAGGAGTATATACCTCCCAAGGAAGTATCCATCTTTGGGGCTGTTCAAAGACCGGGAACTTACATCCGTTTTGAAGGCATGCGGGTAAATGATCTGCTTGTTGCCGCAGGAGGTCTACTTCCAGGCACGATTCAAAAGATAGACATTGCAAAAGCAAGAAGCCAAGGAAAGACAGAGATCATAACAGTAGACTTGGAGTTGATCCAAAGGGGTGATGAAACACAAAATGTGTTTCTTGATGATCAGGATGTGTTGACAATAAGGAAGGAATCTGAGTTCTATGAAAAACCAAGATGGATTACTGTCAGTGGCGAGGTAAATTATCCCGGTACCTATGCCCTGTATGGAAAAGAAGACAGACTGAGTGATGTTCTCAAGCGGGCCGGGGGTCTCACCAGATTTGCTTATCCTAAGGGGACGGTTTTCACTCGCAAAGGAGAACATATTCCATCCAATGAGATGCGGCAAGACCTGATACTTGTGAATAAAATAGTGGACACTTTGAATGACCTTGAATACGGTCGTCAGATCGCCCGCAGTGCATGGTTATGGCAGAAGGAAAAGATGGAAGAAGCTCAGCCACAGCTCTTTGGGGCGGACACAAGTACTGTTGTGACCGGAGAAGGTGATACAGCGGAAGCAGCGGCTGTTTCTATGGCTCCAAGTATTGCTAATGCTACGGGGGAGACTATTGAAGGTTTTTTAGGGGCTCTTGAGAGTGCTCCGGCAGTTGTGAGTAAATCCAGAAGATTGCAGGAAGCTGAATTGGTGCCCTCTGAAAGGGTGAGAGTAGTAATAAAGATGAACCAACTTTTAAAGAAAAAAGGAGGAAGTAATGACATCTTGTTGATGGATGGCGATACTATACATGTGCCCCGAAAATTTCTCACGGTGAGTGTTATTGGCGCGGTGATGAGGCCTACTTGGGTTTCATTGGTGAGACTGGAGGATCATGAATATTATATTGAAAAGGCAGGTGGCTACGCGGAAGATGCAAATATTGAAAAGGTACTGATAATGAGGGTTGACGGTAGCATAGAGCCTGTGAACAGAGTCGAATCAATTGAACCGGGAGATATAATCTATGTTCCTCCAAAGGTCGTGGCACTGGACATAATACAGCGGATAGACAAGATCGTGGAAGCCGTTAAATTTGCTCTGGTAACGGCCGGAAGTGTTGCCGTATTCATAGCGTTGTTAGCGATGTTTTGATAAAACAATGAGGAAACGATCAAGCAATGTCACACCCTGAGAACCCGGGGTTTACATGAAAATATTTTGTCATTTTCACATCCCGCCTTCAAGCCGTTTTCGGCCCTCCTCATTACAAAATTCTCATAAGAGAAACCACTATTCCTGCCATATTTTTCAATCGAGGAATACAAATCCCCATACCAAATTTCACAGCGTATTCAGTTGAAATTATCCTCAACGTCGGTGTAACATACTCTGATTCCCCCATTTGACCATGTGAATTTTAATATCTGAAAACCTATATTCTTCCCGAAAAAACTTGCTTTTTTCAGAGAGGCAATGTAAAAACACATGTGTAAGATATTGTTAATTGTATGGAAGCAGAGGGAAAACCATATGCGGAATATGATGGATACAGTTTTATTGAACGATTCAGTATTCAATAAGCCAATGGAAGAAGGGGGGCAACGATTTGAAAGGCATAGTATTAGCAGGTGGTTTGGGAACGCGGTTGCACCCATTGACAAAGGTCACCAATAAGCATCTTCTGCCTGTGTATGATAAGCCTATGATATACTATCCGATCCAGACATTGGTTAACGCAGGAATAGACGATATTCTGGTCGTGACCGGCGGGAATAATGCAGGGGACTTCCTGAAACTTTTAGGAAACGGGAAGGACTTTCGCCTCAAACATATCAATTACACATATCAGGAAGGAGAAGGTGGGATCGCAGCTGCCTTGTCGCTTGCAGAATTCTTTGCTGATAATGAATCCATATGTGTTGTGTTGGGTGATAATATTATAGAGAAAAATATCATAAGCGCAGTTGAGACCTTTAAGAAACAGAAGATCGGTTCAAAGATCCTTCTGAAAGAAGTGCC
>JAXHSZ010000495.1:0-6129 GCA_034190725.1 Thermodesulfobacteriota bacterium | reverse complement strand
TCATCTAAGGTACTTGCTTCAATGAGGCGCCTTATGTCAGAGAAGGTTCGGTGATCACTCTCTTGCTCTTTCTGGATGACCTTTACCCTGGAGCCTGCAACCTCCATTCTCGATTCTGGAGAACAGGTCAACTCATACCCCGCCAGGGAGAGTTTGTTTAATTCCTCCTGAAGTATGGTCTCCGGTAATCCCAGATCAAGCAAGGCACCGAGAATCATGTCTCCACTGATTCCTGAAAAGCAATCAAAATATGCCACTCTCACGTTTTCAAACCCTGTTCATGAGACTTGCAATATACCCCGCACCAAATCCATTGTCTATATTTACCACTGCCACTCCCGGTGCACACGAATTTAACATCCCAAGAAGGGCGGTCACACCTCCGAAGTTGGCTCCATAACCGATACTCGTAGGAACTGCAATCACCGGCCTGGGCACAAATCCACCAACCACACTGGGAAGTGCCCCTTCCATCCCTGCAACAACAATGAGGATTCTTGCTTCCAGGAGTCTCTCCCTCTGGCTGACCAATCGATGAATCCCGGCTACTCCCACATCATAAAGACGAGCGACTTCATTACCCATCATTTCTGCCGTAAGAACCGCTTCTTCAGCCACAGGAATATCCGAGGTTCCGGCACTTATGACAAGTATAGTGCCCCTGCCCTCCTTTTCTATTTCCTGATTCACAAGTGTAATGGCCTGAGGTTTTGGGTGATATGTCACATCAGGAAAGACGTCTTTCAGTCTGGATGCCTTTTCTTCGTTCACTCTTGTTATCAAGATGTTTTCACCTTTATCTGTCATTCTTTTGACGATGGCTACGATCTCTTCAGCCGTCTTCCCTCTGCCGAATATCACTTCAGGGAAACCAAGCCTTAAATGACGATGATGATCAATGGTCGTATGGCCTATGTCCTCATAGGGTAAGGTCCTCAAAGAATCCAATGCATCATCGATCCCTATATCCCCTCTTTGAACGCCTTCCAACAGACGTTTTAATTGCTTCAGATCCATTTATAACTCTCTTTTTTCCAGTGCACATCTAAAAATGAGTACGTTCTGTGTAACCCTCTCATTACCATGCACATTATAAAATATAGTTCTATTATCTTATAAAATCAAGAATCCAAGGATTTTCGCAAGTTCTTTACAGTTGAGAGGTTCATCATGTCGTCTTCGTCGGATTTTTTAGGAGTTTCCAGGATCATTGGAATTTCATGAAGGGAGGGATGATTTATTAAGAGTTCGAATCCTTTTATGCCGATCTTGCCCCAGCCAATATGTTCATGCCGATCTATTCCTGACTGAAAATCCCCTTTTGAATCATTTAAATGGAGGAGCTGCAACCTCTTCAAACCTATATGTTTCTCAATCTCCCCTATAAGGTTGTCCAATGACTCAGGGTCCCTGAGATCATAACCGGAAGCGAAACCATGACATGTATCGTAACACAATCCCAAGAGACTGTTTTCTTTCACAGCTTCAATAATCTCCTTTATTTGATCCAATCTGGACCCGATAAATGAGCCGGAACCCGCTGTGTTCTCCAATAGTATCCTTATATTGCCCTGTATACCTCTTTCTAAGAGCAAATTGAAAGCATCTGCCACCCTCTTTATTCCATAATGTGAGCCCATATCCTTTGAACTCCCCAGATGAGTAACCAGAAACGCAGCACCCAACATGTGAGCCCTCTCTAAGTCAATCCTGAAAGAATCAATAGACTTCTCATAGAGTCCATTATCAGGCGAAGCGAGATTGATAAGATAAGGGGTATGGATTACCAGTGGATCTATACCGCTTTCTCTAAGCCTTTTTTTAAATATCCTCACATCATCTTCAAGAAGAGGGGATGACTTCCAGCCCCTGGGATTCCGAGAAAATATCTGCATAGCAGTACATCCAAGAGCCAATGCCCTGTCAACGGACTGAAAGATCTTTCCTGATATGGATACATGACACCCCACTCGCAAAATGGAAAAGTCCTCTCCTCTATCTTCCTACACCGATCCTGGTTGCCAAGTATCGTGGCAGCCCTGCTTCTATGATCTTTCTTTGAGCGGTCTCAACATCATAAGGGATCCTGTTTAAGGTGAACTTCATCTCATTGATGTCATATATGCCGAATGCAGCGTCCGGATTGCCGTCTCTGGGCTGTCCTACACTGCCCACATTGATAATATATTGAAACCCTTCCTCTAATCGAATTGAGAAGTCTTTCGATGAATACACCCTTCCCTCACGGTCCTTTATAAATATGGCGGGAGTATGTGAATGCCCGATAAAGCAGATTCGATTTCGGAAGGAATGAAAACCCCTGATCACATCACTCCAGGAAAAGAGGTAATCCCAGTCCTGAGGATTATACGGGGTGGAATGTACAAAATGAAGATCGTCCTCAACAGAATTCAAAGGAAGTTTCGAAAGGAAAATAAGATGATCACCTGATAATTGTTCTCTTGTCCATTCGATTGCTGCCTTTGCAACTGTATTGAAGCAGGAGGTGTCCGCTAAACCTACGGATCCATAATCGTGGTTCCCTGCTACTGTAATATCCGTTCTTTCATTGACAAGATCGGTGCACTTGGCCGGATCGGCACCATAACCTACAACGTCTCCCAGAAAAGCCACCTTATCTACATCTTCCTTTGAGAGACGGTCCAATACAGCCTTAAATGCCTCTAAATTTCCGTGAATATCGGACAGGACTGCCCATTTCATTTTTTTACTCTCTTTATCTGATTTTTATCCAGAAATGGGATATGCACTAATCCATGCCCGGTATAGGATTCTTCTTCCTGTATACAATTCCCTGACATGATGCGACGAGTTTGTTCTCATCCGTTGATACATCTATCCGATACGAGGCTGTTCTCCGTGTCAAACTCACTTCCCTTGCCTTCGCCACCAGAACCGAGTTCTCGGGAGGGGCAGATATATAATTAATATTCATATTGAGAGCAACGGCAAGTGTACCATGAGAGTTCGATGCCGCTGCAAACGCATGATCTGCAAGGCTAAAGATGGCGCCACCATGGGCAATTCCCAAAAAGTTCATCATATTCCCTTTCAGCGACATCTTTAACATGGAGTACCCTTTACCAATCTCCATTAATTCAATTCCCAGAAACCTTGCGTAGGGATCATCTTTGATCTTGTTCGATAGTACTTCCAGCACTTTCTCGTCCATCCATCTCCCCTCTGCGTATTTATTCAAATCCAGTAAATACAAGACTATCTGGTTTTGAGGGTAAATCAAAAGCATATGAAAGTCAAGGAATTGTTCATTGACAAGACTCTCCTGTTTCAGTGGGGAATGATATGTCGGTATTCTGGGTCTTTTCCCTTGACTCTCAGGATTTCTTCTGGTAAAAATATAATAACTTCAATGATTTCAATAGAAAAGTACCACCACCATTAATAAGGTCAAATTCTCACAGTACTTTTCACTCATAGACGCATAGACGTGAGAGGATCGAGATGGGATATGGTCACTACAAACCCCGCTTCTGAAAGAGAGCGGGGTTTATTTTTTTAGAAATAATACCTCAGTCTTTGGTGAGAGTAATCGTTCACAGGTTCAGGTTTTTCAGGTGTCAGGTTTAAGAAAGAGCGCAGTGTTAACTCAGAGCTATATGTATGAAAATGACCTCGAGGTTGAAAAAAAGCTATTATACTTATGCGAAGAGTGTATCTCCAGTCTTTCTCTCTTCTGACACCCGAAACCAAGATTCGAGTGTTCGGGATGGTACATCCTCACCACAAAAGAGCATCAATGAGAAGGCCTGTGAACTTTTACGTCTTAAACAATAACCCAATAGATCACAGGAGGGTGTTATGATGCGTATTCAAAAGGGATCTTTCTTTTTAGGCAAACATATTGCATTTCCTTTATTGGTCTCTGTCGCCTTGCTTTTGGGAGATGTATCGAAGTCCTGTGGTGAAAGTGTCGCAGGTGTAACAGACACATCTGTAAAGATAGGGTTGATGGGCGACTTAACAGGCCCACTTGCAGACGGGTGGCTCCAGATTGCAGACGGAGCAAAAGCCTTCTTTAAAATGGTCAACGACGGAGGAGGCATCCATGGGAGAAAAATCAAGTATATTCTTGAAGACGACAGATATTCAATACCATTGGCCCTGGCCTGTTTTAAGAAATTGGTATACAAAGATAAAGTGTTCATCATGCAGGCAGCTTCAGGATGGGGACATACGGCAGCGCTTATTCCCCTTGTGGAAAAACAGAAGATTCCCCTTATGGCAGGTACAGGAGAAAAGAAATTTTTTGTGCCTGCGAGAAGATATATATTCAGTGTGGGCCCCTGGTATGAGGACCAGGCAAAACTCGTAGTTGAATATATCTTCAATGATCTGAAAATGAAGAATTCCGCTGTTGCCCTTATGTATCCGGACACAGTTTCCGGCAAGCAAACGAGAGATGCCTTTCGAAAACTGATCAAGGTCTATCCTGTAACAAAGTATAGAGAAGTGACCTTCTCCCTGACGGCCCTTGATTATACATCCGAGGTGCTTACTTTAAAACAGTTCAAACCTGACGTTCTTTGTATTCATGGATATGTTGTTGATACCACTTCCATTGCAAAGGCCGCACGCAGGCTTGGGCTCAATGTTCCAATAATTGTAAATCAATATGCATGTGCTGATGAAGTCATGGCCGTTGGAGGGAAAGCAGTTCAAGGGATAGTGGCTGTAAACTGTTTTGGAACATGGGATGATGATAGCCCTGGTGTTGCTACGTTGAGAAAGGCCACTCTGGCATATAATCCGAAAGTTCAGCGCAGAAGTGCTTATTTCTTTCAGGGGTGGATTGTAGCCTTAATGTTCTGTGAGGGTTTCAGGAATGCCGGAAGAGATCTTACCAGAGAGATCTATGTGAATGGACTGGAAGCAATCAGGGACTTTGATACACAGGGGATATGCGGAATCATATCATTTGGCCCCAATGACCGGAAGCCATTTGATAATCATAGGTTTTATAAAGCAGACATCAATAAAAAGAAATTCGTTCCCATTTCAGGGTGGAGAACACCCAGAGAGTATGATTTTTAGCTTCTTGACGCAATCTAAGGCGTTATCTGTCAACTAAAGCGAGGAATTCATTTGAAGATGCTTCTATACAATTTTGTACAGTTATGCAGAGAAAAACCGACTTGTAATATGAGGATATATTTGTTACAAGAGACACAAATATTTCCTGCCAATAACATTTTAATAAATATTCCTGACATCTTTGAAGATGAAAATGTATAATATATTCATCAACTCAGATTGTGGAGGCAAATAGATGGCTATGATAGAAAGATGGCTATGATAGAATTATCCCCGCCATTAAAGGATACTTTAAAGAAGTTGAAAAAATTGGAAGGGAATCCCCTAACGATCTTTCTTCGTGGGCTCAAGGAGTTACTCAAAGAGTGCGAAGAAGAAATTCTTAATCTTGAGATTAAGTACGGGTGTTCTTTTGAAGAATTTCGAGAAATGCTGGAGAAAGAAGATCTAGGAGAACCCTTTTCTTACCCACTAGAAAAGGATGCAATGAAATGGGAAGATCTCATGGAGGAAAAAAGGCTACGTCTAAAAATGATAAGGGAACTGGAGCAACTTAAGTGACTCTGAGAGAAGAGATAATCAGAGCTTTAAAAGAGGAATTCCCAATTGCAGAGATTGAAGTCCATGAAAGAAGAGATACTATCCTTGAAATTCGTGCTACATTGGGAAAAGATGTTTTTATTGATATTTATGCGAATTTCTTGACTAATAGAAGGAGTTATTCATTAATATATAAAGGCAACAGGATATTTGGATTCGATAATTACAGATTCTGGCATTATCATCCAGTAGAGGAGCCCAATACCCACGTATCTTGCAAGGAACCATCTGTCTCTTTTACAATTCAAGAAATCAGAAAAGCCATCGAAATCCAGAAACGAAATCGTACCATAACAGACTTCTAAAAGATTATCAAACATGATCTTTAAGAAAAGAAATCTTGTCCAAAAATGAAAATTTTCGACCTGTGCGGTTAATCAGAGCTGCGGTAAGCGCTGGCTGCTTGCTTCGTTTGCTTCTTATACGCAAGAGTCTGGCAAGCATCCGGATAGACAT
>JAXHSZ010000494.1:0-11166 GCA_034190725.1 Thermodesulfobacteriota bacterium | reverse complement strand
GTTTCATAAAAAAAGCAAAGGTGATTTCCAGGCCCTATGTCTTTCAATCTTTGTACCAATTCTTCACAACTCGGTTGTTCTGTCATTGGAAATTCCTCCAACTTGATCACAAACAAAAAGCCCTTTTTAGAATAAATTGATCCATCCTAATGAGGGCTTTATTCCGCCGTTGAATCCATATTGTTTTCTCAACCAGGAAGGTTAAGATCAAATAAATATGCTACAGAATACCTCTTGTAGATCATGAATTTATCTTTGCAAAAAATTACTGAATTGTCAACATTTCTGTTTTTTCTTAATGCCTGCTCAGTGTCTGTGGAAGTGTAACCGCACAGGTCGCAAAAATTCATTCACTTTTCGGTTTTTGTTCTTGACAATCCAAGGTCAATATCCTATTTAGTTGATAAAATAAGTGTCCATCCAGTAAATGAGATATTTTTTGCAAGGTCAATGGGCAACGATTTTAACCAGAGGGCTCCATTGGGTATTTTGAGGATAAGATCCAATTCTGATGGAGAGATTACGGAAAAGAGCCATTTACATTTAGCTCATGTGACCTGTACTTAATATTTTTTAATACTGAGTTTTGATACAGGTCAGATGACTTAATTTATGGATGGGCACTCCTTAGGAATTGTATTTTTAATGTAAAGAAGAAAGAAGATCTATGACTCTCATCGTCCAGAAGTACGGCGGCACATCTATGGGAGATGTGGAAAAGATCAAAAATGTGGCACGTCGAGTACGGGATACCCGCCATAACGGAAATGATGTGATTGTAGTTGTATCTGCCATAGGGGGTGAAACGGACAGACTTCTTTGCCTTGCAAAAGATATCACACATCGCACTGATACGAGAGAACATGATGTCTTGGTCTCCACAGGTGAGCAGGTAAGCTCATCGCTGCTTGCCATGGCATTGAACTCATTGGGGATAAATGCAATTTCATTCCAGGCGCATCAGATCAAGATAAGAACAGACAGCGAATTTGGTAGAGCGCGAATTCTGAGAATTGATTCGGATAGAATTGTAAAAGAAATCAACAATGGAAAAGTCATCGTCATTGCAGGATTCCAGGGCATCGATGAGAGGGATAATATAACAACACTGGGAAGAGGAGGATCAGATACAACAGCAGTGGCAATTGCAGCCGTCATAAATGCAGACATCTGTGAAATCTATACGGATGTGGAAGGGGTGTTTACAACAGATCCAAATATCTGCTCAGACGCCAGAAAACTCACTAAAATATCCTATGAAGAGATGCTTGAGATGGCGAGCCTTGGGGCCAAAGTCCTTCAGACCAGGTCTGTTCAATTTGCTTTGAAATATGGAGTTCCGATTCATGTACGGTCCAGTTTCCAAGACACCAAGGGAACTCTGGTAACCGGGGAGGAGAAGGATATGGAGACTGTCAGTGTTTCAGGTGTTACCTATAATAAGGACGAAGCCAAGATTACAGTTACAAAGGTTCCTGACAGACCTGGGATAGCGTCCAAGCTGTTTACTCCCATTTCGGAAGCCAATATTATCGTAGACATGATCATACAGAATGTAAGTACGGATGGTCTCACCGATCTCACCTTTACCGTTCCCAAGAATGATTTTAATACAGCCTTAGAACTGGTTCATTTAACAGCAAATGAGATCAATGCTGAGAACGTAATAGCCGATCCGAATATTGCAAAGATTTCCATAATAGGGACAGGGATGCGCAGCCATTCCGGTGTTGCATCAAAGATGTTTACAGCCCTTGCACAAGAAGGGATAAACATAATGATGATCAGTACTTCGGAGATTAAAATTTCCTGTGTAATTGAGTCGAAGTATACGGAATTGGCCGTGAGGGTTCTTCATGATGCTTTCGGTTTGGGGGAGGCGGAAAAAACACAGTATGAAAGCAATCAAGATATATGACACAACTCTAAGAGACGGAACTCAGGCGGAAGATATATCGTTTTCTGTTGAGGATAAGATCAGAATAGCTCATAAATTGGATGAACTGGGGATTCATTATATAGAGGGTGGATGGCCTGGATCAAATCCAAAAGATATGCAATTTTTTAAGAATGTTCGAAATATACAGTTGAATAACTCAAAAATTGTTGCTTTTGGAAGCACCACCAGAAAGGGAACTCATCCTGAAAATGATCGGAATATAAAGGCTCTCCTCTATGCTCACACAACGGTTATTGCCGTGGTAGGCAAGACATGGGACCTCCACGTGAGAGATGCTTTGGGTATATCCCTCGATGAGAACCTGGAGCTTATCCACAGTTCACTTGAATTTCTGAAATCCAAAGTACAAGAGGTCTTCTTTGATGCTGAGCATTTTTTCGATGGATACAGAGCCTATCCGGAATACGCTCTCAAGGCCCTCCAAAGAGCTGAAGATGCAGGTGTGGACTGCATTGTTCTTTGTGACACAAATGGGGGAACAATGCCCTTTGAAATAGCAAATATTATAGGGGAAGTTCGAAAAAATATCAATGTTCAGTTGGGGATACACACTCATAATGACTCAGAGATGGCAGTGGCCAATACAATAGCTGCAGTTCAATCAGGAGTTCAACAGGTACAGGGTACCATTAATGGGTATGGAGAACGATGCGGCAATGCCAATCTCTGTTCCATAATACCGAATCTCAAATTAAAACTCCAAATCGATTGTATATCATCGGATCAGATGAAAAAACTGAAGGAAACATCGAGGTTCGTTAATGAATTGGCCAACCTCAGGCCAAATAAGCACCAACCGTATGTTGGAGATTCCTCTTTCGCCCATAAAGGTGGAATACATGTCAGTGCCGTCAAGAAAAATCCGGAGACATATGAACATATCAAACCGGAATTGGTAGGGAACAAACAACGTATCCTGGTCTCGGATCTTTCAGGGAAGAGCAATATCCTATCAAAGGCCGCCGAGTTCAACATCGACCTGAGAGACAACAGCCCCATCGCCCTCGAGATATTGGAAGACATGAAGGAACTGGAAAACCAAGGGTATCAATTTGAAGGTGCTGAAGCATCCTTTGAAATTCTTATGAAGAAAGCGTTGGGCACCAAGCGGAAACACTTTGATTTAGTTGGATTCCGTGTGATCGATGAAAAAGGAAAGGAGGATTCTCCCCCTCAATCCGAGGCTACCATAATGGTGAGGGTAGGCGGGAAGATTGAACATACGGCAGCAGTGGGAAACGGTCCTGTCAACGCCTTGGATAATGCTCTCAGAAAAGCTTTGGAGAAATTCTATCCCGAGTTAAAGGAGATGGAACTCATAGACTACAAGGTAAGAGTGCTGTCCACAGGCGAAGGAACAGGTGCCAGGGTAAGAGTGCTTATCGAATCAGGTGATAAAGAAGACAAGTGGGGAACCGTTGGTGTCTCCCACAATATTATAGAAGCCAGTTGGCAGGCTCTGGTGGACAGCATTGATTACAAGCTCTTAAAAAAGCAATAAGAACGAGTAACAAATAGATTGTGAACATGGGAGAAGAGATCAGAAATCGACTACTGATATCTTTCTTTTTTGCATTGTTTTTGATACTCTTCTATTTTTTCTGTAGACCCTATGACATTGTCTCGAAAGAAGATCTGACGATTCATAATGAGAAAAAAGGGAAATATATCGAGGTCTTGGGTGATGTAAAGGAGCCGGGCATTTACACTTACTCCGGAGAAGTTACTCTCGATGATATCATCAAGAGGACAGGGGGGCTAAAGGGAAGGTTCACTCTGGACACAGCTCCTCTTTCAGCAAGACTGAAGAGTGGAGATTCCATAACAATAGAAAGATTATCAAAAGATCAGGGCATTGTATTTCTCAAAAGAATGGGCCCCAAAAAGCTCGTCACTCTGTCTATACCAATAAATATAAATTCGGCAACCAAAGAGGAATTATCGGCTGTTCCCGGTATAGGAGTAATGACCGCCTTCAATATTATTGAATACCGGAAGAAAAACGGTAAGTTTAAAGAAATGAATGAAATGAAAGATGTGAGAGGTATCGGAGAGGTCACATTTAACAGGACAAAGAAGTATCTTTGCATTGATTGATCCAAAAGAACATGAAACTGAATGGCAAACAGGTCAAATCAATACACACGATTCCATAGACTGAAAGTAAAAGTTTAACTTTTTGAAAAGAGTCGCTTTAACGGCGATCATATTTTAATCCATGTAAAACTCGTATCCAAGTGAGCGTAAAGAAAGAACAATATGTCACCATTTGATTTGCATAACAATTACGACTTATTTACAGACATAAAAAAGTGAGGCATTTTCTGTTCTTTCTGAACATTCACTCAGATGCTCAGACAAAACAGGCATTAAAATTTGACCGCTGTTAAAGTTTGCTGACAGCTTTTTCTTTCATAACACTAAATTATTACAACTGAAACAAAAAAAGGAGGAATACAAAAGATGAGTGTGGGGCTTTTGGTACACAGGGGAATCAAACTGAGTGTCGAGAAGTATCCTGAGAAGACTGCCTTGATGTACAAAAACAATAGAATAACGTATTCAGAGTTGGATTCCAGGGCAAACAGGATTGCCAACGGTATAAAGGATATGGGGCTTAAAAAAGGAGATAAAATCGGGGTCCTGCTTTTTAACTGCCATGAATTTGTGGAAATATATTATGGCATGGCCAAGGCAGGTATAATCTCGGTCCCTGTTAATTTTCGCCTTGCTAGCCCTGAAATAGAGTACATACTCAAAAACTCAGAATCAAAGGCATTGATAATGGGTAAAGAATTTGTCGACAAAGTGGATCCCATACGGTCGAACTGTAATATGATTGGAAAGGACAACTACGTTGTATTAGGTGACGGTGTTCCTGATTATGCCGTTTCATATGAAAATCTTTTATCCGAATCATCCGAGGATGAGCCTCATGTTGAAATTAACGAGGAAGACCCTTACTTCATCGGATATACCTCTGGGACCACAGGATTTCCCAAAGGTTCCGTCATGCCCCATCGATCCATATACAATATTGTCATATCGCATCTTATCGGCAGGGGTGTTCTGCCCGACGACAAGTATCTGCTGATAATGCCCCTTTTCCATTCCAATTCCGTATGGCATTCCAATCTTCTGCTCTTCATTGGAGGGGCTGTTTATATCTATCCATCCGGCGGATTTAATCCCCAAGAGATTTTGGAGATAATCCAGCAAGAGAAAATTACAAGTACAAACATGGTCCCCACCATGTCAAACCTCATTCTCAGCCTTTCTGATAAGGACAAATATGATGTTTCTTCTATGAGATGGCTTGTATCGTCATCTGCTCCTCTGCTTACAAAAACAAAGGAAGAGCTGTGCAGTTTTTTTAAGCACAGCAAACTCTATGAAGGATATGGATCAACAGAGACAGGGGCTGTTACAAGTCTTCCTCCAGAGGACCAACTTCGAAAGATAAGAAGTATAGGAAGGCCGTATTTCAGTCAAGAGGTGAGACTACTGGATATGAATGGAAAAGATGTGCCCATGGGAGAAGTTGGTGAACTCTATTCCAGAGGGCCTACACAAATGAAAGAGTACTATAATGATCCTGAAAAGACGAAAAACGCATTCATAGGTGAATGGCTTTCAGTAGGAGACATGGCCAGAATGGATGAGGAAGGCTACTTGTATCTGGTGGATAGAAAACAGGATATGATAATAAGCGGTGGAGAGAACATCTATCCTACAGAGACGGAAGAGGTGATTTCAAAACATCCAAAAGTTCATGAGATTGCCGTGATAGGAGTCCCGGATGAGAAATGGGGAGAGGCTGTAAAGGCCATAATCGTTTTAAAGGAGGGTGAAGATTCTACGGAACAAGAAATAATCACTTACTGTGAAGATAAACTCGCTGGATACAAGAAACCCAAATCCGTGGATTTCATAGAAGCCTCGGATATGCCGAAAACACCTACTGGGAAGATTCTGAGAAGACCATTGAAAAAGAAGTACTGGGAAGATAAGGAGATAAAAATATAATTTAAAAAGGAGGAGCATAATAAAGATGGGTATTCAACTTGAAACTGTTATTTATGAAGCAAAGGATATGGTGGCTACTATTGCCATAAACAGACCCGAAGCAAGGAACAGTCTCAATATGCAGCTTATGAAAGATTTATGTACAGCATTGGAAGAAGCTGAGAGGGACCCGGAGGTAGGAGTTGTAGTACTCACTGCTAGTGGAGACAAATTCTTCTGCCCCGGTCTTGACCTGAATTGGGCCGAAGGTCTTTTCAACAACACCCATGATGTTTGGGTTATGAACAGTCAGTATGCACGAATCGTCTATGACATAAGGTACATAGGTAAACCAGTCATTGCCAGGATAAATGGAATTACAGCAGGTGGGGGCTGTGAATTTCTGATCGCATGTGACTTAGCCATTGCAGCTGACACTGCCAAGTTTCAACAGGGAGAAGGCGGTGTCGGGGCAGTGGCAAGTTATGCGACCCAGTCTCTTACTCCGATAATGGGTGACAGGAAGACAAGATGGTTTCTCTTTACTGATGAGGTGATCGATGCGAAGACTGCCCTCGAATATGGACTGATCAATAAAGTTGTTCCCAATGAAGATCTGGATAAAGAGGTGGATAAGCTGTGTCAGACTCTCTTAAAAAAAGCTCCATGGTCTTTGAGGTTCACCAAAGATCAGATTAATGTCTGGTTTGATATGGTCTCACACACTCTCAGGCAGGGAAACGACTTTTGGTGTTTACAGTCAACAACCCCTGAGCCACTTGAGGGTATCAACGCCTTTTTGGAAAAAAGACCCCCCCAGCATGTAAAACTGAGAGAAAAGACTGCAAGCGGGAAGTCCCATACCTATCTTTGGGGCCCTCCCACAAGGGTTTGTCCAAAGTGTAATACCAGGTGGTTGCCCGAAGAATTTACATTCTGCGGCAAATGTGGGGCGAAGATTGAATAGCATCTCTTTTGGATAGCCTTCTTTTTTCAGTTTACACTTGGTTAGAATGTATACGACAAGAAACACTCGGTTTCAACTGCCAGTGTTCAGGTTACGGATTTTTCTCGCTTCTGACACATGAGACCTGGAGTAATGTGTAAACGATTTATGTATCAACATAAAAGATGCACTCTTTTGTTAACCTCCAATAGCCGACATATTCCGAGAGCATTTCTTAGGGGCTTTTGTCCCTGAGTGATGTCTCTCGGCCTTCCTTGTTATGGCCAAATCAATTAACTTCTCCAATTCGGAGTCATCAAGAGAATCCCTGAGAGAATACTTCACATCCACCTCTTCGTCGGAAAAGAGGCATGTCCTCAGTTTCCCGTCTGCTGTTAACCGCAATCTATTACAGGAAGAGCAAAAATGATCACTATAGGGACTGATAAAGCCCACCTCTCCCACCGCTCCTTCAAACCTGAACATCCGAGCAGGTCCTCCTCTTTCGTCTTTGTGAACAGGGAGGAGTTCTTTGAACCGTTCGATCTTTTCTTTGACTTCTCTGGATGATACGTATCTGTCATGATTCCAACTGCAGTGAGATCCTACGGACATGAGTTCAATAAATCTTATATGATAGGGTTTATTCATAGAAAGTTTTGCAAAATCGACAACCTCATCATCATTAAAGCCACGGATTACAACAGTATTTATCTTAACAGGTGAAAGACCTACCTTCATTGCTTCTTTCATCCCTTCGTAGACCTTTTCAAGATCACCCCCTCGAGTGATCTCTTCAAACTTCATGCGATCAAGGGAATCCATACTCACATTTACACCTCGGAGCCCGGCATTGAATAGATCGGATGCCATTTCTCTGAGTAAGATGCCATTGGTTGTTAAGCTGAGATTCTGAACTCCGGGAATGTGTGAAAGAGATTCGATGAAGTGTACAATTCCCTTTCGTATTAAAGGTTCTCCCCCTGTAACTCTTATCTTATTGACACCTTTTTGCACAGCCAGTTGAACTATACGAAGAATCTCCTCATACTGAAGGATCTCTCGATGGTCAATCTTCGCTATCCCATCAAACGGCATGCAATAAAGGCATCTGAGATTGCAACGATCAGTGACTGATACACGTAAGTAGTTTATTTTGTTATTAATATTGCCAATCAAAACCTTTTCATCCTTTTTTTGGTTTAAAAAGAAACAAGTCGTTCCTCCATAAATAGGATAAATTCAAGTATATTGTCAAGTTTTTTCACTTGACAAGTGTAAACCTTCTATGCTACATGGTCTTAAAGCAGCATGAATAAAGCATTATCTGTATATTACGTGAATCAGCTTAACACAAGTTTTTAAAAAGAATCCGTTTTTACTTAACAGAATCACATTTTTCTTATATTTTGAACGAAAGGAGGGAGATATATTAGATTTATTCTCTGAAAGGGTCGAGAATGATATTAAATTTGAGAAAAAGAGTCAATAATAGCTTGATAAAGAAAGGAGGAACAATCTGTGACAAAAGTAGAATTGGTGACTAAAATAGCGAATGATGCAAAGATCAGTAAAGCGGCCGCTGAAAAGGCCTTAAATTCTTTTACCAAAAATGTTACCGACACTTTAAAGAAGGGTGAGAAGATAACCCTCACTGGTTTTGGCACATTTTCCGTAGTTGCAAGGAAGGCTAGAAAAGGCAGAAATCCTCAAACGGGGAATGACATAACCATCCCTGCAACGAAAGTTGTGAAATTTAAAACAGGAAAAAACTTGAAGGAAGCTGTCAAATAGATTACATATACATACAAAAAATAGATTAAAAAAGAACCGATACATAAGCACAATCTCAAATCCAGCACCCTTCCCTCTGTAAAGATAGAGCTGTCTGTTCAGGCAAGTCGAATGCAATCAATTCGACTTGCCTGTACTATTTTCGTCTTTCTTGATCTTTTAAAAAATATCACATTCCCGGATGGACACTATCAATCATCCTCTCTCGGAAAAAACAAGACTCTTCTTTACTCCTTTCAATATTCCTCGATTTCACCATTCCGAATTTAAAACAATAATTTTATAGAAATCGACCCTATACAAAAAGAGCATTGTTTATCATAAGATATTCCTTAAAAAAGCCTAAAGATTACCCAGAAATATCCGATTATACTATCACAATGGAAAGAAACAGCCCCAAGAAATTCTCCATCCAACTCCCTTAAGTAAAGGAAGGAACTGTTTTGTATCTTTTCTTTCCCTAAGGGTGAAATATTGCATGTATCTTTTTGTAAAGGGGGATTCAGAGGGATTATGGTTTCGTTCAGAACTCAATAGAAAATGGCGACATTAAACATAAAAGATCTTAAACCAGGTATGATCTTAGCATCTCCCATCTATAACTTGAAGGGAGTCATGATTCTCGGCAAAGGGATAGAAATCACACGTAAACATCTGTCAATGTTGAAATCGTGGGGAACCTTGGAAGTGGATGTGGAGAATCTGGAAAGGAGCGAGGTTGATGCTCTACTTGAAGAGACAGATGAAGAGACCATGATGGCTATTGAAAGAGAGTTGGAGATGAGATTTGCTGCTGTTAATGAGAGTGAAGTGATGTATGAAATTAAGAGAATAGCAAAAAAACAGATGATAGAAAAGATACTCAATTGAAAAAGAGGAATGGAATGGAACCCACAGAGTTGAGGAAGATAATTAACAAGATTAATGATCTCCCAACCCTACCGACATTCTTGAACAAGATTTCAGAAGTAATGAACGACCCGAAGACATCTGCAAATGATCTTGGTAATATTATTTCAAAAGATCAAGTTCAAACCTCAAAACTATTGAAATTGGTGAATTCATCATTTTATGGCTTTCCCAGAAAAATCGGTTCTGTGAAAGACGCTATAGTAATACTGGGTTTCAATACAATCAGGAAGCTTTGTTTATCAATATCTATCATTAACTTGTTTAATGAGCAAAATCATACGAACTTCAATAGAGAAAGTTTCTGGGAACATTCTATTGGTTGTGCTGTTGGATCCAAAATAATCGCGAAATATATGGGCTACGACGAAATGGAAGATATGTTTGTGGCCGGTTTACTTCATGACATCGGAAAGATCGCTTTGGATTCTTTCTTTCATAAAGATTTTATGAGAGTTTTTCAGAGGATTCTTGAAAGTAATATCTTGATGATTGATGCAGAAGAAGAGATTTTAGAGTTTACCCATACACATGTGGGCAGATTATTAGCTGAAAAATGGAAACTTCCACCAAAGCTTGTTGATGCAATAGCTTTTCACCATGATCCCACAGAAACCATAGAATTTGCTCAAGAGGCATCTATTGTACATTTAGCAGATATTATGTGTCGCGCAAGGAATATCGGTTCCGGAGGAGACGTGAAGGTTCCTCCCCTCAACGAAAAAGCCTGGCAGATGCTGCAGTTGAAACTCAGTGCCATTGAGCCTATCATGGATGAGATAGGTATAGAGTTTAAAGAAACAGCATCCATAATCACATCCTCAAATGGAACGTCCGACCATGAGCAGTATTATAAAAACATTCATTGCAAAACCAGCGCAGGCCGATAGCCAGCCAAAAATACCATACTTCATACATCCCCTTTCTTGTTGGAATATGATTCCTGCTTTCACCTCAGTGTAAAATTTACATTCTGAATCAATTGAAATGCTCTACTGCATGTCTCTTGCTTCAATTCCTCGAATAGTTGTTGATAAGGGTCTCTAAGACGCTAAAATCCAACTTGACAAACATATTACAAACAGTATGATATTGTCATTGGATCATGCTGAACCTTTCTCCCTTAGCTCATCTGAATGAAAACTGAAGACACGTGTAACAAAAAAGGGGATGTTTCAGCTTGAAAAGAAACAAAGTTTTTTGCTTCGTGCTTATCCAAGAAATGGCTGTTTTCCGCAATATCTGTGTCAGTCTCAGATGTAAGGGCACATTCAAATGTACCCTTCTTTACCCAATGTATTCCTGTGGTTAAAAATCTTCGTCTTTCTTGACCTTGTGGAAAATATCTCATTTCTGGATAAACACAAGCTCTTACGGTATAAATATTAAACCTGAGTTGAGCGATTCTTTCCTACTGCGAGGTTGTATCTTGCTGAAGATGAAGCAAGAAAACATTTCGAATCGAACTCACTGAAGGGGTGGCTTCACTTTCGTCCGCTTCGAATCGTCTTTTACTTCATCTTCAGCAACCTGCAACCTCTCGTAACGGAAA
>JAXHSZ010000493.1:0-5575 GCA_034190725.1 Thermodesulfobacteriota bacterium | reverse complement strand
AGAATTTACAAAAGATCATATCCAGGATATCCTCTGATCTTGTTTCTCCGATGATTTCACCCAAATGCTTTAGGGAAAGCTGCAAGTCCAGAGCTGTGAATTCAGGAGACATCCTGTTGATTATGCTTTCTCTGGCCAGCAGTATGTTTTCCAAAGCATTCTCCAAGGCCATATTATGCCGTGCATTGGTGATACATACTGATGGATAGTGGTCTATTTTCTGACGGACTATTATTGAGTATATTGTCTCTTTGAGTTCTTCTATACCTTGAGAGTAGAGAGCGGAGATGGGCACTACTGAGTGGTCTTTCAAACTGGCTTTGAAACTCTTCATGGATGTTTCCGTCATACAATCGATCTTGTTCAAGGCAATGACTTTGTTTTTTCCAGTAGTTTCTTCAATGATGTCGAAATCCGCTTGATCCATGTCCTGACTTCCGTCAATGACCAGTATTGCCAGGTCCGCAGAGGCCAATTTTTCTTTTGCTAATTTGATTCCTTCTTCTTCAACAAGATTCCGGGTCTCTCCAATACCTGCAGTATCAATGATCTTTAAGGGGAAACCTTTAATACTGATTGTTTCTTCAATAAGATCCCTTGTCGTTCCGGGCACAGGGGTGACAATGGCACGCTTCTCTTTCAGCAGTGCATTGAGTAAGCTTGATTTTCCCACATTCGGCTTGCCTATGATGATGGTGGAAATTCCTTCCCTATATAGCCTTCCTTCCTGATAACTCTCTTTGAGTGTGCTTACATTCTCAATCAATGTGTCTATTTTATTCAATAATTCATGTGAATCGATTATCTCAATATCTTCCTCGGGAAAATCAATAGAAGCTTCAATAGGGATCAAAAGGTCTACTATACTTTCTTTGAACTGGGATATTTCTTTTGATAATGATCCTTCAAGTTGTTGGGTGGCTATCTTGAGGCTGGCATCTGTCTTGGATGTGACGACATCAATTACTGCTTCGGCTTGAGATAAATCGATCCTCCCATTGATAAAGGCCCGTTTGGTAAACTCTCCAGGTTCTGCTAATCTGGCCCCTTGATGTAATACCACTTCAAGGATCTTTTCTAAAACCAAAAAACCACTGTGACAATTTATCTCAACAACATCCTCTTTGGTATAGGATGTTGGTTTCTTCATAAAAGAGAGTAAGACCTCATCCAGAACAGAGCTGTCGTGAGTATCTATTACTTCACCGTAGTGAAGATGGTACGGTTTGATTTCAATGTTCTCAGATTTGCCTCTGAATATTCTCCTTGCAATCTCAAGGGATTTATCCCCACTGATTCTGATGATCCCAATACCGCCCGTTCCGAAAGGGGTAGCGATAGCGGCAATGGTGTCTTCTTCACGCATTATTTCTGTGACTGTTGAGATTGCGGGCCCTTTTGGTAGAAACGACTATTCTTCGAAGGTGACCGTCACCCTTGCTTCTTGTGGTAAGTTGATTGTCATTTTGCAGGGTCATGTGTATAATTCTTCTGTCATGAGCATTGAGTGGTGTTATGGAGACAGGTTTCCCTAACTTCTTCACCTGTTCACCTATTCTTAAAGCTAAATTTTCCAAAGATTCGATCCGTCTTTCCCTGTAACGTTCCGTGTCAATAATGATCCGTCTCCTGTCATCAGAGAAACGATTGACGATTTTGTCAACAATATGCTGAAGGGCATCCAAGGTTTGGCCTCTCCTGCCGATGAGTAATCCACTCCCATCTCCATTTATATTAAGGTGTATTCTGTCATCAAATTCTTTTGCATCTACGGTTGCATCTGTCTTCAGCCTGACTAGGATCTCTTCAAGCGTTTTTTTTGCAAAATCAAGTTTGTTATCTTCTTGATCTTCTTTTATACTGGCCTTGATCTTTGCTTTCTTTATTCCCATAAGACCAAACAACCCACTGCTACTCTCTGAAACGATTTCTATATTTAATTTCTCCTCTGGGAGATTCAGCTCTTCGCATGCTTTATCAATGGCTTCTTCAACTGTCTTCCCCTCTGTTTCGATAAAGTCCATTATCTGCCTCCTCATCGTATTATGCCGTGTATTTATTAATATAAAACTGTTGACCTATGGACAATACATTATTGACCAACCAATAGATGACAAGTCCCGAAGGAAAATTAAGGAACATAAAAGTAAACACAATCGGCATGATTAACATCATCTTTGCCTGGGTGGGATCTCCTACAGTCGGGGTCATCTTTTGCTGTATAAACATAGAAGCACCCATAAGAATGGGGGTAATATAGTAAGGATCTTTTGCGGAAAGATCATTAATCCAAAAGATAAAAGGAGCGTGTCTCAATTCTATGGAACCTAACAGCGCTCTGTATAGAGCAAAAAACACGGGAATCTGAATGAGTATCGGCAGACACCCACCCAATGGATTCACTTTATGGGTACGATACAGTGCCATTATCTCTTTATTCAGTCTCTGTTTATCGTCTTTGTATTTCTTTTTGAGATTGAGCATCAAGGGTTGAACTTTCTGCATATCTTTCATCGATTTATAACTGCGGTGGGTCAAAGGAAAGAAGATGATTTTGATGACGATTGTCAGCACAATGATTGCGATTCCGTAGTTATGGGTGAATCTGTCTATATACTTTAAAAAGATAAGCATTGGTTTGGCAATAACGTCAAACCACCCAAGATTTAAGGCTTTCTTCAGATCAGATCCAACGGATTTCAATATGTAATAGTCCTTTGGGCCGGAGTATATGGAATAGCTGTATGTTTCTCTTTGCCCACGATAAAGCTCTATTGGTTTCATGATGTCAACGGATACTACATCTGATAAAGACTTGGAAATTTTAAGCTGTACCTTCTGAGGATCCATAGGAATGACACAAGAAATGAAGTACTTGTCCTCGTAACCGGCCCATTGAATGGTTCCACTGAAAGTCTTGTCCTCATCCAATTTCTTTACTTTTATTTCCTCCAACTCTCCGTTTGCAAGGGTCACTGGACCAGAGAAACTGAAACGGTCAACATCTTTTGAGAGATCCGGTTTGTTTTTCCAACTGAGAACAAGATGGTCTTTGACATCTCTCTCAGAGAGATTTCTGACACTCACATCCAATCCCATCACATATTTGTCATTTTTAAAGATAAATTTTTTATTGATCTCTATGCCCTCAGGGGAGATCCATGAAAAGGAGACGGAACCCTCTTCACCTCTTTCCATTAATGTCAAAGAATCTTTATCCACTTTAAATACAGCATTCTGAAAACTGTGAACATTTGAGTTTGATAATATGAGACCTAAGGGGAGATCTTCTGTCTTCCCCTCTGTTATAAGCTCAATGGCTTGAGCGTCCTCTCCGATCTTGTCCTTAAACTTTTTCAGCTTCCAACTTTTCAGCATAGCTCCACGTGTTATAAAGACGGCTGTGTACAGATCAGTTGTGACCGATATCTCTTTTTCTGTGGTTTCCGGTGCTTGCCGTACCTCAACAAGGCGTCTCGTGTCCCCTTCCTCAGGGAGAGGCACAGCTTTTTCATATGATTCGATCTGTTCATCTTTGCTTTGCTGAGAAGCACTTTTTGTGGGCGTGCCGTTGTCTACGGGAGGTTTTCTGCTTTGATCAAAAAAATACTGATACAAGAAGAAGACCAACAGGGATAAAACCACGGCCAATAAGGCTCTTTTCTCCATTAAAACTCTCCAAAATAGGTCTTATTTATCTTCATTTTTACACACTGGATCATATCCGCCGGGATGAAACGGATGGCATTTACATATTCTCAGCAGAGACAAACCCATGCCCTTGAAAAACCCGTGGGTTTCTAGAGACTGGATTGCATAGGAAGAGCAGGTTGGAATAAAACGACAAGTGGGAAGTTTGAGGGGGGATAAGAACTTCTGGTAAAATTTGATGCAAAATATTATAAGGTTTTTTATCATTCAATCAGAGGTTCTATAAAACAATATAGGATCTACTTGAACCCTATTTTCAAGCCGATTTTAGAAACCCCTTAAGTTCCTCATAAACCATAGAATAATTCAAGTCAACAGCCCCTTTTTTTGCTATAAATACTATATCGTGACAACATGGGATTTGGAACTTATTGAGTCTAAAGAATTCCCTAATAAGGCGCTTTACTCTATTTCTTTTAACTGAGTTGCCAACCTTTTTACTTGCCGTAATGCCTAAACGGTTCTTGCCTATATTGTTCGGATTAAAGATTACAATGAAGTTGGCAGTGCGAAATTCTTTCCCCTTCCTCATTACCTCCAGATACTGAGACCTTTTAAGAATCCTTTCATCCTTGCGCAGAGAGAATTCCGACATTTTTCGGTGAAGAGCACCCTTTAATGAGTGATTCGAACATATATCAGTCCAAAGATTTTCGTCTAGACTGTCAGCCTTTTTCTTCCCTTTGCCCTTCTGCGTTTAATGATCGCCCTTCCCGATTTGGTACTCATCCTGTGTAAGAAACCGTGGGTTCTTTTTCTTTTTAAATTACTGGGTTGAAATGTCCTTTTCACTGAGATGCTTTCTTTTATGAATTATTTAGTGCCCATCCATAAATGGCTATTTTCCGCAATCTCTACGTCAGACTCAGATGTAAGGGCACGTAGCAACGTGCCCCTACATACCCAATGTATTCCTTTGGTTAAAATTTTCGTCTTCCTTGACCTTGCAGAAAATATCTCATTTATGGATGGACACTATTTAAAATAGTATGTGCTCTCTGTCTGTCTTTGTGATGTGCGTGATCATTTGAGTGATCGATTGCACCCTTCTAAAGCAACATTTGAATTTCCGATTCTATAAATAAAAGGGCGTGTTTTTAAGACAATTTCCCTTTGTATCACATCGCTCGGACTTCTTATAAAACCTCAAATTTAGACACATTTTAAACCATGATTAAATTCTTTGTCAAGCTTTTTATCCGTTGAATTTACCAACATCGTAGTCTATAGTAGTCTCCAGATTCTTATTTATCGAAGTCCCCCTGAGAAAAGTAGTCATGAAAAGAACTCACCTCCACCTCTACATAGGAGTTTTTCTGATATCTGTATCAACCTTGACCTTTGAAGTCTCACTTACAAGGATATTTTCCATTTCCCTGTGGTATCATTTTGCCTTCATGGTCATCAGTATCGCAATGCTCGGGTTTGGTGCCAGTGGTTCTTTATTGATGATTTTTCCAATGATTCTCAATAAGAGTCTTCTCAGAACCCTTTCTATTATTGCCCTTCTGTTTTCTTCATCCATTGTTGTATCGTACCTTATCGTGAACCAAGTTCCTTTTGATCCGGCGAGAATCTCATGGGATCATAATCAGATTCTCTTTGTCCTTGTCTCCTATTTCACCCTCTCAATACCCTTTCTCCTTTCAGGGCTCGTTGTCTCCATTGCCATTGCTCGTTTCCCTGATAAAGTGGGTTCCCTCTATTTTTCAAATCTTATGGGTGCAGGGTTAGGGTGTCTTTTCATCTTCGGAGTTTTTCGAGCTTTTGGAGGCCTGGGAGGAATTCTCATCCCCTCTCTCTTTGGATTGCTTGCCTCCCTCTCCTTTGAGTACAATAAGAAACTGAGTAGTGTGACAATAAT
>JAXHSZ010000492.1:0-11488 GCA_034190725.1 Thermodesulfobacteriota bacterium | reverse complement strand
TGGTGATGCTCAGCGGCATCTCCACGGTTTCAGCCCCACTGTCGCTGAGCTGATGTTGAATCTCTCTGGCCGTGTAGATGGGATTAATGTTGACGACAACACCCCCTATCTTCATCACGCCAAAGAAGCTGATGAGCGTTTGGGGAAGATTCGGGAGTATCACACCTACCCTGTCTCCTTTTTTCACACCCAGATCAGTGAGCGCCCCGGCGAATCGGTCCGTCATCTCATGAAGCTCACCATAAGTGATCTTCCATTGGATGGCAATACCGAGTGGAAGATACTTCAATACCAGGCGCACCGCTGTGTTTTCAGAATACCTATCAGCAGATTCCATAAGCATCTTATGAATCAATGTGTCGGGATACGTGAGAGAATGGGGTACATCTTTCTCATAACTCTCCAACCACGGTCTTTCCTGATACATAGGACCATACCTCCTGAATGCCATTGGTTTTCTTTTGTTGTGCAATGGATTTTAATATATCACATTTCGCAGAGATAACACCATGAAATGAAATACATTGAAGCACGTCGATGAACTCCGGCTTTTAAAGCCGCTGTATGAGATATAGATATAAATAGACAGGCAGGAGAGAAGATCGATTGATCTCCCTGAAATCGTTCAGTATCTGTCTGCTTTCCGAGGCTCCGATCAGAGGGTAGGTATTATGGTACCCTTGTCTCTCTTCACCCCGCTTTGAGAGACAAGAGACTTCACAGCCTCCATATGCTTTCGCGGCAAGTCTTTTCTTAAAACGAAATCACTTGTTCCATTCACTTGCTGACAGCTTTTGTTGATATCCCGGGCTTTTTGAAAGGCACTCTTTACTTCCATTGCCGTCAAAGGTTTTTCAAGAAGATCAAGGGTGTCCTGGTCGGATGATTCAAGTCCTATATTGATATACGTCTCATATGCATGGGAGCTGAGTTTCTCGAACAAATGATCTCCGGCTGAAAGAAACGATCCGTTCTTCCCGCACCTGATTCTTAAGGGAGGACTTTACTCTACATTTTTTCCAATGTCAAGGTCTGATCCTTTCTCTTCTATTTTCCAGGGTTGAATCTATTGGATTTCTGTGAGCAGGGTGTGAAGCTTTACTCGAAGATCAGGCAGCTTGTTCGTTGCAACATCCCAGACAATCATATAGTCAACACCAAAATAATCGTGGATAAGTCTGTCCCGCATACCGGAAACCTTTCGCCACTCAATATCCGGTTGCATTGCCTTGACATCTTCAGGCAGTTTTTTCGAAGCTTCGCCGATTACCTCGATACTTCTGACAAATGCCCTTTTGAGCGTCTCGTCTTTGAGAAAGGATTCGCAATCTAAATCTGAGATCCGGCTCAGGATATAGTCAATTTCATCAAGCATATGGCGAATATATTCAAGCGGCAACAGGGACACGCTCTATCTCCTTTAAAATATGTGGCCCAATGTGCGGGCTGAGACCCTCTGGGGTAACAACTTCGACCTTGCGTCCCAGGATCTCTTCAAGAAGGAATGAGACTTCCATGAAATTATCAAAGGTATGCTTTTCAGGAGTAAATTCCACGAGAATATCAATGTCGCTAAAAGACGTTTGATTACCTCGTACAAATGAACCAAATAGCCCAATACTTGCAACGCCTAAAAAAGTAAGCTGCTCTCGTTCTTCCAGGATACGTTTAATTATATCATCCTTGCTGGTTATCATATTTTCCATTGCTCATCCCTCGCCTTCACCGATTGTGACATTAAGATATGATAAAAGCCGTTGGAATGCAATAAAAACGATTAGAAAAAAAATGGCAGCAGACGTATAGGGTGTCATCCCATTGTGTCCCGAATTCCTTTCGGAATGGTTACCTGCCCCTTGTTTGTGAGAGTAGCTAAAGCCATAAGAATCTTTCTCCCTTACTCATAATACATTTCTTACTTAATAGTAAGGCGAAAAAATTTAATACTCAACCCCTTTTTTCAATCAGGTAAGTCACTGACTTTACAGCCCGATTCCCCTCTAAGAATCCAGCGTGAAAGATTCCCCCTCACTTAGCTCAACTATTTCAAAGGCATGCCCTTGTGGAACTGCCCGAAAGTTAACTTATGTCGCCATGTTGCTCAAGGGTGGCAATTTTCCTGCTGCATACCCGTATCCGGCAAAATGGCGTGCCACCAGAGACCTGCTGCGCAGCAGTATACATATGAGTGAATGTCGTTGTTCTGCTCTTTGGATTTCTGATTACTCTTATACAGGAAGAATGCGAGCTCGCAGTTTCTTTTGGTCAATAGTTACTATCGCGCCGTCTTCGAGATGCTTTTCAAACTGTTGAAGTGCTGAAACTACAAGCGGACTGAGGTGATCGGGGGTTACGTTTTGGGTGCGAACTTGAATTACACTAGGGCAATCTGCTTTCGTGGCAGCAAGTATGGTTCCAAAATCCAAATCATGCGTGAAAACGACATATCCATTAGACTTGGCATATATCAAAATTTCATAATCTGGAGCGTCTGGCCTGCCAATACTGGACCAATGAGCAGCCTCCAGGCCAGCTTCCTTCAGTACAGACACCCACTTCGGGGAAAGATTCATATCTATCAATAGCTTCATGCTGATACCGAAACGAGTGGAACGTCTATTTCTTCAACACGCCATGCAGCGTAAGCGAGTGCCTCGTCAATGTCTTTCGCTTCAAGATAGGGATATAATTTTAAAATTTGCTCTTTGTTGTGTCCTGAGGCAATAAGGCCAACGATCATCCCCACAGTTACGCGCATGCCTCGAATGCAAGGTTTTCCCCCCATGATATTAGGATCGAATGTGATTCTGGTTAATGGTATCAATTCAGACCTCCCCTGATAAATTTCTTTTTACCTTACAATAACTATACTGTGTTGCGCCTTTTACTGCAAGTTTTTCCTTTTTGGAAGCAGAACGATGAAACGGACTGCCGAAAAGCAATATTATAATATTGCTCTACAGGATGTGAAACGGATAGTAAATTTACAACTTCTGCTGATAACCTTTAATTCATTTTCCATATTGGTCATTGACACCCAAGCCTGCACCTCACATTTTTAAACGGAGAAGCCGGCCTAAAAGTATGTCTTCAATATTTCTAGGTGAATCCAACAGGGATAAGATATAAACTATATCCTCCGATATTCTATAGATAACTCTCCATTGGGATACAATGATTTCACGATAAAGTAAAACGCCTTGATCTCGCAACTCAGGTACAATTCGGCCTCTCTCTGGAAAATCGTATAGGTTTGATGCTTTTTGTTTTATGCTATTCAGTATCTCTAAGGCATTGGATGGGCTATCAGCAGTAATGTATTCGGTAACATTCCTTAAATCTTCCTCGGCAACATCGGACCATATCACTTTATAGCGTCTTTTCATTTCAGATGTTCTTTCAAGATATTCTCCATGTTCTCAAAGACTTCATCATTAGATTTACATTTTCCAGTCCTTATGTCCTCTTCGCCCTGGGAGATCAGCTTTAATATTCCGATAGCATTTCGCATATTTTCATAACTTTCGAGATCCTGTAACACAGCCTTAGGTTCTCCATTCTGGGTAATGATAACAGGCCGATGAGTCTCATTTATCTGCTTTAACAAATCTGCGGCCTTTGTTTTAAGATATGTGACAGGTCTTATGTCCTTAGAAATATTCATCTTCATCACCTCCGGTCTTTTTATGATACCAAATGAAGACCGAATGTCAAGCTCAAGCTTGTTCAACAGTGAAAATTCTTATCGTCACTTACTTTGAGAAGGAGTCAGCAAAAATCAGAGGCAGCCGTTCTCGTTTGTATCGAATGAATCTCCTGGCTATTGACACACTGGGACAGGAACAAGTCCACATGACAACGTTTGCGCCATTCAGACATGAGAGCTATTTGCCCCCTGAATCTTCCTCCCTGATAAAAGTCTGCTGTCTTCGATTGCGTTGTTGTGTTATGTAGTGGGGGAACTCTGGTGCAAATACAAGACCTATTCTCTCAATAGCCAAACAATATTGTGGCAAATCTCACTTGTCAATATTTAAGTTTCCAACACCTTTTTCACAAGCTCCATAACCACAGCCTCTTTCCCTCAGTTCCACAGTACCTTCTACGAGGAAATTTAATGGGATTATTCTGTCTTACTCTCCTCAAGAATCGTGATGGTTCGGCCTTGATTCCGATGGGTGACTGGTACGCATCAACAGTGCATGAGTAAATAACCGAGTAAGATAGAAGTAACGGGTGCGGATACAAAGGAGAGAACAAAAGTTATACTGGGCTGAGGCGGAGAAGTCAACGGAAAAAGGAGTGTGATTTTGGACTGTTTTTTTGAATGGAGAGGTGTTTTTTCGCTTGACTTACCCTTTAATAGGTGACCCTTCTCCTCTCATATTCTGAGTGGACGTGCCATTGAATAATTTGTAACATTTTATCCAGCAAGAGTCAAGAGCAGACTTGACCCCATTTTTGGAGACCCCATTTTTGGACATTTTTTTGACCATTTTTTTTTGAATAAATTGCCAAAGAGCATTCAGGCTAAAGCCAAAGACAAACTTCATATGATTTGGATGGCGCCTGAAAAACAAGAGGCAGAGAAACATTTTGATGATTTTATAAACATCTACGAAGCAAAATATCCCCAGGCAACCAAATGCCTTGAAAAGGACCGTGATGTATTGTTAACATTTTATGATTTTCCAGCTGAGCATTGGCGTCATATTCGGACCACAAATCCGATAGAGTCTACATTTGCCACAGTCATGCTACGCACAGCTAAAGTAAGAAGCTGTTTTTCATCCAAAACAGTTGTGACTATGGCATTCAAACTCTGTGAAGCTGCTCAAAAGAGATGGCAGCGTCTTCATCATTCAGAAAAGTTGGCGGAAGTAATAGAAGGTGTACAATTTGTCAATGGAAAAGAAAAAGTTCAGGATGCCGCCTAAAACTCATACACAACATTTGACAATAACTCTCGTTTCAATAATGGACAACAAGTTCTTAAGATGGCTGGATTCGATCTCAGCGCCGATCGTAGCGGGAAGAGGTCAGATGCCGTTACACCGGTTATTTCCAAAAAAGGGAAAGCCGATCTTCGTTATGCATTATATCAAGCTGCACTGATTGCATCTATCAAGAATCGTAATTTTATCCTTTATTACACAAATAAGCTCAAAGGAAGGGAAAGAGAGAAAGGCATTAAGACCAAGATGCGGGTTAAACTTGCAGCGAAGCTTCTTATCATTGCCTGGACACTCATGAAAAAAAAAGGAGCCATTTAATCCTTATTATCTCAAGATAGACTAAGAACTCCATGAGAGTAATTTCGGCGAGAGAGCCCGATCACCAACGTTAAGGCCGTTTTTTAGACCTCGTAGGGGACAATACCTGGGCCTTTCACTGAATCATGCAACCTGATTGATGGCCCTGCTTTAATCCTTCTTGAGCAAGGTACACCGTATATTGATAACGATTAGGTGCGGATTCGTTTGAAAGTGAGATATTCGCCGAAACAATGAAAAAGGTCTTCCAAAGGCTTGGTGGATTCCTATATCCATTAAAGCTATGAACTTCTATCTAGCTGAATTTAATACGATTTATTAATGCTCATTTTTCTCTTGACAGGGGGAATATAGGATGTCCCATTATCGCTCGTTCAATTTCGGATTTAGTGGAAACTAAAAATCGGAATACGCACTTTCCTCTTTTCCCTGTTTAAGAACCAAATGCCGCAGCAGTAATGAAGCAGTTATCTCCTCCATTTCTGTTATCTGTTTCATCATCGCTAGAATCATTAGATTCAATACCATCATAGTGAATGACAGTGGCATCATTACCTACAACAAAAACATCGTTTCCTGAATTGCCCCATACACCACGGAGTAATTCGGTGGTTCCACTTGTCATTTCTGTCCAGCTTGTACCGTCATAGTGGAGGATCGTACCATAATAACCCACAGCAAAGACATCACTTTCTGAACTACCCCATACTCCATAAAGTGTATAAGATATCCCACTTGTCATTACTGTCCAGCCAGTACCGTCATAGTGAAGGATCGTACCTTCCTCACCCACAGCAAAGACATCGCTTCCCAAACTGCCCCATACTCCATAAAGTGTATAAGATATCCCACTTGTCATTACTGTCCAACTTGTACCGTCATAGTGAAGGATCGCACCTTCCTCACCCACAGCAAAGACATCACTTCCTGAACTGCCCCATACACCTTTAAGTGACTCAGATGTGTTACTTGTCATTACTGTCCAGCTTGTACCGTCATAGTGAAGGATTGTACCATCCCCACCCACAGCAAAGACATCGCTTCCTGAACTGCCCCATACACCTTTAAGTGACTCAGATGTGTTATCTGTCATTTCTATCCAGCCGGTACCATCATAGTGGAGGATCGTGCCACTATAACCTACTACGAAGACATCACTTTCAGAACTGCCCCACACACTATTGAGGGAATAGTAAGAGAAGTCATTTTCTGTCCAGTTATTACTGTCATAATGAAGAATGATACCGTAATTCCCAACCATAAAGACATCATTTCCTGAACTACACAATACAGAATTCAGGTCTTGGTAAATACCATGTGCCATTTCTGTCCAACTGGTACCGTCATAATGGAAGATATAACCGCTATTGCCTACAGCAAAGACATCACTTTTGGAACTACTCCACACTCCATAAAAACTGTAAGAAGTGCCACTTGTCATTTCAGTCCAGCTTGTACCGTCATAGTGAAAGATCGTACCATAATAACCCACCGCAAAGACATCATTTCCTGAACTGCCCCACACATCACGAAGTATCTCAGATGTCCCAGTTGTCATTTCTGTCCAGCTTATACCATCATAATGGAGTATTTCGATCTCTCCACCAAATGCTGAGCCATACGAACGCACTGCAAAGACATCACTTCCCGAACTGCCCCAGACACTATAAATATAGTCGTAGTTTGCTAGTCTTTTTCTCGTTAGAGGACAACTCATTTCTGTCCAGCTTGTACCGTCATAATGAAGAATAATGCTACGCGCAATTGAACGATCACTACCGACTGCAAAGACATCATTTCCTGAACTGCCCCACACATCATGAAGTTCCTTAGATGTCCCACCTGCCATTGTTGTCCAACTTGTACCGTCATAGTGGAGGATCGTGCCAGAATCACCCACCGCAAAGACATCACTTCCTGAACTGCCCCATACTCCATAAAGTGTATAAGATGTTCCACTTGTCATTACTGCCCAGCCAGTACCGTCATAGTGAAGGATCGTGCCAGAATCACCCACCGCAAAGACATCGCTTCCTGAACTGCCCCATACTCCATAAAGTGTATAAGATGTTCCACTTGTCATTACTGCCCAGCTAGTACTGTCATAGTGAAGGATCGTACCTTCATCACCCACCGCAAAGACATCGCTTCCTGAACTGCCCCATATACCTCTGAGATCATTACCTGGCACGTTGAAGGGAGTTATTTTTGTCCAATCAGCACGTGTGCTAGGTGACAGTACGAACAGCAACAAAAAAAGATTGAATATAATTATAATAAAGTATGATTGTATTTTCATTTTATCCTCCTACAGATTCACATTTAGTGCTCCAACTTTGTTTTTTCTTAGCATAGTTTATGCTGTTGTTTTTAAGATTTCAAATTGTTCAACCTGTGCAGTTAAGCATGGGTGCAGGAAGATGTCGAAAACAATGGGATATGCAACTTTAAACAATTACTATGCCAGGAAAAACCAAAGTTAGACTACTATGGTGACTTGTTATTGGCATGTCACCGTCTCTAATATCTCAACACTGCCTACACAATCCTAAAGATGTTTGGAGCCGTATCGTGGAAAAGGTTCTCATTCTTCGATGCTATGATTCTCACACAAAATAGATTTTAAATAATCATAGCTGAATAATTGCGTAAATGCAAGTAAAAAGGCGTAAAATGAGAAGGAGAAGGTTTAGGAACATAGCCTGAAATTTCGAGATAAAGATTAAACAAGCCACTTTGCCACTTTTATGGGAATATAACGACGAGTGTATGGCGTTCTTAACAAATTGTCAATTGAAAAATGAATTTGTAAAAATCATGGTCGACAAATCTCTCCCCTCCCCCCTTTTTAAAGAAATGAGTGAATACGACATCACTGAAATGTACACCCTCTGTGCATCTCCAGTGAATCCGCTTTATTGAACAAAAATTTTTTTAAAAATCCTCGAAAAAAAGCTTTACATTTTAGAGCATATTATCTATATTATATAATATAGTTTTTATTCAGTTTAGAATATAGCAATGCAACGGGTTTCCGGATATTTGATTTCAGAAGACTGAAGAGAAGAATCAGGCCGATAATTCATCGAAATGTCATATATTGAAACCCATACAAGAAAAGGTGGTCAGACCATGCAAAGAGATGTCACTCGGAGGGAATTCATTAAGATCTCAGGTGTGGGTTTAGGTGCGCTCGCTTCCAGTGGGAGCCTTCTTGGTATGGCTTCAAATGTTCTGGATTCAGCAGAAGATATACCATCCGCCATCTCAAAGACACCCACATATTGCGAGATGTGCACTTTTAAATGTGCAGGATGGGCGTATCAATCGGACGGCAAGCCCTGGAAGATCATCGGCAATGAAAATGACCAGAATTGCTATGGGCACCTTTGCACAAAAGGGTCGGCCGGTTTTGGTGCATACAATGATCCCGACCGTCTCAAGACACCGTTGATCCGCACACAGGAGCGTGGCAAACAGGTCTTCAGGGAAGCCACATGGGAAGAGGCGTTCGATTATATCGCCTCAAAGCTGAGGAAGATTGCAAAGGAGCACGGCCCCGAGTGTGTGGCTTTGTTTACACACGGCGCTGGAGGCAGTTTCTTCAAGACCTTTCTCAGGGCATACGGCTCAAATAATATTGCCGCCCCATCCTATGCCAATTGTCGGGGGCCGAGAGAGGAAGCCTATCTTTTGACATTCGGAGACGCAATCAGCACACCTGAGCGGACCGATATGATGAACAGCAAGTGCATTGTGCTGATCGGCTCTCACATCGGTGAGAATACTCACAGCTCCCAGGTGTATGAATTTGGTGAGGCAATACACAATGGAGCCACGATCATTACGGCTGATCCCAGGTTTTCGGTTGCGGCAAGTAAATCCAAATACTGGCTTCCCATCAAACCGGGTACGGACATGGCGCTCCTGCTGGCGTGGATCAATGTGATTATCGAGGAAGAATTATACGACAAGGACTATGTTGAAAGATACGCCATAGGTTTTGAACAACTGAAAGAGTCGGTGAAAAGCAACACTCCTGAGTGGGCCTATCCCATTACAACCATCAAACCCCGCATCATACGAGAGACCGCAAGGGAAATGGCCAAGCATGCTCCTGCGACTCTGGTCCATCCGGGGAGACATGTTGTCTGGTATGGCGATGATACACAGCGCGTTCGGGCCGGTGCCATTCTCAACGCCCTTCTGGGCAGTTGGGGAAGAAAAGGCGGGTTCTTTCTCCCTGAGGAAGTGGATATTCCGGAGTATCCTCACACTAAATTCCCAAAACCCAAAAAGACGTGGCGTGATGCATTTCCGGGAAAATTTGAACTGGCAAATCTCGCCCTCGCCTCAGGCATCTGTGAAGCAACGATCCCTTCCGTGGACAGGGCATGCAATTTTAAGGGCTGGATCGTCTACGGGACAAACCTTCTTCATACTTTACCGGACAGGAAGCAGACCATAGAGGCCATGCAGAACCTGGATCTCCTCGTTGTGGTGGATATCCTGCCCGCTGAGATAACGGGCTGGGCGGATGTAGTTCTGCCGGAATGCACATATCTAGAACGGTATGATGATCTGAGGAACGAATGGGGAAGGGAACCGCAGATGGCCCTTCGTATGCCGGCTTTCAAACCAAAATACAACTCAAAGCCTGCATGGTGGATGGCAAAGCAACTTGCAAACAAGATGGGACTCGGCAGGTACTTTCCCTGGAATAATATAGAGTCGTACCTTGATTTTCGCTTGAAGAAGGTGGGAAGTTCTCTGAAAGAGATGCAGAAGATCGGAGTGAAGGCGTTGAAGAGAAAGACACCCCTCTATTTTGAGAAGGAAGAGGAAGTGGAATTCGACACCCCGAGCGGAAAGATCGAACTTTATTCTCAGACATTGAAAGACTACGGTTTTGACCCTGTTCCCAAATATGTCTCCCATGAGGAACCCCCTGACGGATATTACAGATTGCTCTATGGGCGGTCCCCTTCCCACTCCTTTGGAAGAACCACGAACAATCCTCTTTTGACACAGATGGCCCCAGAGAATGAAGTGTGGGTGAATACGCACGTGGCCAGGGAATGGGGATTGAAAGATGGGCGGCGCGTCCGTCTTGAAAATCAGGACGGGTCGGTGAGCAATACAATCAAAGTGAAGGTCACGGAACGAATCAGACCCGATTGTGTGTATATGGTTCATGGATTCGGCCATGATCAGAAGAAGTTAAAGCGTTCTTTTATGAAAGGCGCCAGTGACACGTCCCTTATCACAAAGACAACTGTTGATCCCATCATGGGCGGTGTCGGCATGAGGGGGAACTTTGTGACCTTTCAGGTATAGGAGAAGAAAGTGAAAAAGTACGGGATGGCTATCGATACAAAGAGTTGCGTGGGATGCGGTGACTGCGTTATTGCCTGCAAGACGGAGAACCGGGTCCCCGAAGGACTCCAGAGGGACTGGATCGTGGAGGAAGTGTCCGGGAAATTCCCCGACCTCCACATGGAGATCCGCTCCGAACGATGCAACCACTGCTCCAATCCTCCATGTGTCACGAATTGTCCCACAGGGGCAAGTTATATTAAGAAGGGGACCAATATGGTCCTTGTCAAAGAAAAAAAGTGCACGGGGTGCAAGGCGTGCATCGCCGCATGTCCGTATGATGCCCGCTTTGTGGTGCCACAGGGCTATGTGAGCAAGTGTACGTTTTGTGAACACCGGGTGAAAAAGGGGCTGGATCCTGCGTGTGCATCCGTCTGTCCCACTCATTCCATTATATTCGGGGACCTGAACGATTCCATGAGTGATGTGTCAAAACTCCTGAAGAAGAGGAAAAACAAAACATTGATTCCTCAAGTGGGGACAAAGTCGAACATTCACTATCTTGTATGAGGAGACAACAATGGAAGTAACGATCACCACAAACAAAATGAATCACCTGGTTGACCCAAATCTCTCCATTTGGGGGTGGGAGGTTCCCGTGTACCTCTTTCTCGGAGGGCTCACAGCTGGGATTCTGATTATCTCGGCATTTGTGGCTTTGAAGGACAGGGACAAAAAATTCAGTCTCGCCGCAAACAGGCTGGCCGTTTCAGCCCCGATCTTCCTGAGTCTGGGCATGCTGGCGCTCTTTCTTGACCTGGAGCACAAATTGTATGTGTGGCGCTTTTACACCACATTTCAGATCACTTCACCCATGTCCTGGGGGTCATGGATTCTCC
>JAXHSZ010000491.1:0-2855 GCA_034190725.1 Thermodesulfobacteriota bacterium | reverse complement strand
ATTTGAATTTTGTTTGTTTTTTTCGGATGCTTGCCGGACTCCTATTGCAAAAAAGAAACAAACGAAGCAAGGAGTCTGTACACTGTGAAACTGGAAAAAGGCACATGTGTCGACTTTTTTATTTTTTAATAGACTTATCAGCAAAAGCCATGCCAGGAAGGATTAAACCACTATGAATCAACCTCCTCTCGTTCAATACCAATATCTCGAACCAGCTTTTTTGCCCCTGATAAATGTACCTCAACAGAATATGGGGTAAACCATTGGATTGATGCTGGGTATTTTTGGCATAGATTTTGAAGGTACTCTGTTGTTGAGTTCATATATGTATGTCCATCCGGAAATGAGATATTTTGCCACAATCAAGGAAGACAATAACTCTTCAAGATTGTCGCCAACCAAAAACCATATCTTTTTCGGTCTCCTTTCCAATGTATTGAGGGGACTTAATCATTATCCTTCAACCGCTGTGGATACAGCAAGCAATCACGAGAAAACAAAAGTATTCGGAGAGTATCATGTCGAATAATCTATTCATCACTGCAACAGAACCAAGAAGCGGGAAGTCGCTCATTGCTTTGGGGCTCATGGAGTTGCTGCTGAGAAATGTGGACAGAGTCGGTTTTTTTCGTCCCATTATCAATGATGATCAGGGTACGGGGAAAAAAGATAATGATATCAACTTAATTTCCTCATATTATACTATTGGGATCCCTTATGAAAAGATGTATGCTTTCACCATTAAGGAAGCCAATGATCTTATTACTCACAATAAAGAGGACGAATTTTTTGAAGGAATAATGAATAAATACAAAGAGATAGAGAGAAATCACGATTTTGTGCTCTGTGAGGGCACCGACTTTAAAGGCTCAATATCGGTCCTTGAGTTTGACATCAATGCAGAGATAGCGAATAATTTGGGATGTCCTGTTTTGTTAGTTGCAAAGGCACACCGAAAAGACCTGGACGAAACACTCCGATCCATTGAGGTGCCCATTGAATCGTTGTACGATAAAGGATGCAATATGGTGGCAACTGTCATCAATCGAGTAGATAGGGATCAAAAGGATAAAATAATGACGCATCTGGAGAAGAAAGGATTGAGCCTGAAACAATCCATTTACACTTTGCCCGATGAAGAGTCCTTGGGAAGCCCCACTGTCGGGGAGATTGCCCTGACCATGAATGCTGAAGTCTTATACGGCGAAGACCAACTCAACAGGCATGTACACAATTTTATTGTAGCAGCAATGCAACTGAGGCATTTTTTAGAAAGAATAGAGCATGGTGCCCTCATCATTACACCGGGAGACAGAGCGGATGTGATTGTAGCATGTCTTTCCACAGTCTCTTCCATGTCCATGCCGAACATCTCAGGGATTGTTTTGACAGGAGGTTTAAGGCCGGAGGAATCTGTGTGCAGATTGATTGAAGGTTTCACCGATATGGTTCCCATCCTCAGTGTTGAAGAAAATACATTTCCCGCAGCAATAATAGTGGACAACATCCACGCTGTAATCTCACCGGATGACAATCGTAAGATAACGAAAGCCCTGGAGGTCTTTGAGAAGAATGTAGATATGAATGAATTGGGGGAGAAGATTATAGAGACTCAAACGACTTTTGTAAGTCCGAAGATGTTTGAGTATGGATTGCTTCAGAAAGCAAGATCATATAAACAGCATATTGTTCTACCTGAGGGTGAAGATGAAAGAATTTTAAAAGCAGCAGAGATATTGATTCGTCGAGAAGTGGTTGATTTGACCCTTTTGGGAAATGAACTTGAGATCCGAAAGAAGATCACTCAACTGGGGTTACAGATGGAAGAAATCAATATCATTGAACTCCCAAAATATCGTTTTTTTGATGAATACGTAAATACGTACTACAATTTAAGAAAGGATAAAGGCATCTCTCAGGAGATGGCAAGGGATATTATAAGTGATGAGAGCTTTTTCGGAACAATGATGGTACATAAGGGTCATGCAGACGGTCTGGTTTCAGGAGCTGTGCACACAACTCAGGCCACAATTCGACCAGCTTTTGAAATCATAAAGACAAAACCGGGATTTTCTATCGTATCAAGTGTATTTTTCATGTGCATGCGGGACAGGGTTTTGGTCTATGGAGATTGTGCAGTGAATCCGGACCCGGATGCAAAGAAACTCGCTGAGATAGCAATCAGTTCAGCTCAAACTGCAAGAGTCTTCGGCATAGAGCCCAAAGTAGCCATGTTGTCATATTCGACCGGAGAATCGGGTACGGGAGAGGATGTTGAAAAGGTTCGGGAGGCGGCCCGAATTGCCGGAGAGATGGCAAAAAAGGTTGATCCGAGTCTGAAACTTACAGGACCTATTCAATACGATGCTGCCATAGACCCGGAAGTTGCAAGGATCAAGATGCCACAGCGTTGATAATGATCTCAGGGTCACTCAGCGCTACGTGCCGATCGTCTGTGATCACAACTTCGGCGGGGATGCTGAACCCGGGCAGGAACTTCGTGTTCTCTCGGGTCCGGGTCAAGTGGCCGGCGTATTCGGGAAATGCCGACCACATCTTGACGTTATGGCCCTTCGTACGCAGCAACAGCGCACAGACCGTCGCCATTGCCCCATCGCCAATAATCGTCACTCGATACCGTTGCGTCGACCCGACAGCGTTTCTACTGCTACCACCCATGTCTTCAGCTATTTGGCCTTATTGAGCTTCTTCAGTTCCTTCTGTTCAGCGCGCCACCGTTTATGTTCGGCTTGATACTCGTTGAGATAGGTCTCCAACTTCGCGCGATCCGACGGATTAGTCTTGCTGACAAATTCCGAATACGCCTCTTTCGAATCGCGCGGAATCACCGAGGC
>JAXHSZ010000490.1:0-2303 GCA_034190725.1 Thermodesulfobacteriota bacterium | reverse complement strand
TAACAAGAAGATCAGAAGAACACCGGCAATGGCCGCAGGAATAATCAATCGTGTGTGGCCACTTGGCGAAATATTAGCGTATCCAATGATCTAACAATATCCGGGTGACATGACCAACATTCTCAATTCTAAAAGTTAAGGGGCGTATATGGAAAATGCCTATCCATTTATGGATAGGCATCCTTTATTTCTTCCTGATATGAGGAAGGCACTCATAATGCTATCAATATGATACTGACAATCCCTGCCTTCATTAAAATTTTAGTAGTCTTTTCTTTCATTCTCGCCCTCAACAGATATAAGGTTCCCCTCTATGTCTGTCTATTGTCCGCAGCTGCGGCCGTTGGACTCTGGATGGGACATCCTCCAAAAGAAACAATCCATCTCATGCTCATCAAGTCTTTCTCGGAAGAGAGCCTGTGGTTAACCTTAATCATAGTTGAGATAATCGTCCTCAGCCATCTGCTCGCGGAAGGACGACAGATGGAACGGATCGTGGATACCTTCAAAAATATATCCTTTGGAAATCGTTTCACTCTTGCATCGTTGCCTGCTCTGATTGGTCTTCTCCCAATGCCTGGAGGTGCCCTTTTTTCCGCACCAATGGTGGAATCAAGTGCTGAAAAGAACGATCTGTCGCCCGAGCTGAAGACCGCCATCAATTATTGGTTCAGACATGTCTGGGAATACTGGTGGCCACTGTACCCGGGCATAATCCTTGCCATCAGTATGTTGGAAGTGGCCCCTTGGGTACTCATTGTCACGCAGTTTCCTCTGTGCCTGGGAGTATTGATCAGTGGTGTTCTCTTTCTTCTTTCCCGCTGCCCCAAGGAAAAGACAAGAACAAATCCTTCATGGAATGAGTGGAAGAAATTTCTCTTCGAAATCGTTCCGTTTGGTATCGTCATTTTTACGATGCTTCTTCTCAATGCTGTAACGCAGTCAATAGAACTGCCGTTTGTGTGGTCAAAATATCTCAATTTTCTTATGGGAATCATTCTGGCTCAATGGTGGGTAATAAAGACAAACGGCTTGTCGATTCGGCTCATTAGGGAAGCCCATTTCAGCTGGTCCACATTCAATATGGCAATGATCATCCTGGGGATCATGGCCTTCAAGGGAGTCTTGATCGAGAGTCATATCATTGATGAGATACAAAAAGAACTCATCAATTACCATATACCGATTACACTGGTTGTGGCCCTTCTTCCTTTTATTGCAGGGCTTGTCACCGGGATCGCCATCGGATTTGTGGGAAGCTCGTATCCCCTCATCATCGCCCTTCTTCATGGACAAGTTCATGGCAATGAAATCCTGGCGTATTCAATTCTGGCTTATGGTTTCGGTTATATGGGAATGATGATGAGTCCTGTTCACCTCTGCTTTCTTGTGACCAAGGATTATTTCCATGCTGATTTTTTCGGGGCGTATAAACTTTTGATGAAGCCTATTATATTCACCCTCATATGGACAACCTTTCTGTTTCTCTTTGGAAGAATGGTTTTAACTTAGGTTTATATTCTTTCTGCGACATTAAATGATGAATATGGAAGAGACGAATCAAGGACAATTGAAATGGCCAAGGCTTATTGAGGGGATCCTTATAAAAAGATATAAACGTTTCATGGCTGATGTAAAGCTGAAAAACGGCCATGTGGTTACAGCCCATTGTCCCAATTCAGGGAGTATGCTGGAGTGTTCAGAAGCTGGACGTACAGTCTATCTGTCTCGTTCCGACAATCCAAAACGACGGCTCCGGTATACGTGGGAACTTATCGAGATGCCCACTTCACTTGTGGGGGTCAACACACTGGTGCCCAATCGGCTTGTCAAAGCAGCAATAAAGGCTGGAATGATTCCGATGTTATCCGATTTTGACACAATTCGTTCAGAAGTGAAATACGGTGATCATTCTCGAATTGATATTCTTCTTGAAAGGGGTGAGGATCGTGTCTTTGTGGAAATCAAGAACTGTACGCTCATAAACGATGGGATCGCTTATTTCCCTGATGCAGTGACTTTACGAGGACTCAAACATCTCAAGGAGCTTCAAAACCAGGTGCGATTGGGCTATCAATCCGTCATTTTTTATCTGATTCAGCGTATGGATGCAAGCTTATTCAGACCGGCTGACTACATTGATCCTGATTATGGGAATGAACTCAGAAAGGCTATTCAAAATGGTGTCCAGATTGCTGCATGGGATATAAAGGTGTCAAAATGCTTGTGGCCATGATCGGAAGTTGCAGGTGTGAAAGAGAGTGCATCGCCTTTAGCCCTTGCTGTGTAACTGGGATTTTGAC
>JAXHSZ010000049.1:0-9566 GCA_034190725.1 Thermodesulfobacteriota bacterium | reverse complement strand
ATAAACACGACCTCCTCCCCAGCCTGGGCCAGCCGTCCGCCAAAGTAGCCACCCACCCCACCTGTGCCAAAGATTGCTATACGCATGAGAACCTGGGCCTCCTCGAGGATAATGAACTTGGAAGGGACGAGACTGTAAAGGGTCAGGGACAATGGTACAGAGTTTACATCGGGAAGTACAGATCCGAAAGAGTGGCGGAGGGGGAAGCCATGGCAATGAAAGAGTCAGGGCTAATATGGGACTATACCATAAGAACTTTGGATTGGTTGCCTCCCGCACAAATGAACATGCACACTAGAAATGGCAAGGAATACGCTTTATACGTGGGCTTCTCTAAGAAAGAAGCTAATGCGAACTACTTAGTGCGCAGATTGGAAGAATTAGAGTTCGATTCTTTCTTGGTGGAAGAAGAGGTTTCGGGCAACATGTTGTATCGCGTTTATGTCGCGCTGTTTAGTGATAAGCAGGAAGCCCTGTCATCAGGCTCAGAATTGAAAAGGAGGGGGGCAATTTCATATTTTAGGCCCGTGCTGATTGATCATGCATTGAGAGGAAAATACCTTGAAGCAAAAGAGAGAAAAGAGTCAATGAGCCTTTCAGGGCGAAATGAAGAAGGCGGTGAGAGAACGCCGAGAACATATGTTCACGGTGCAGGTGATCTGAACGAAGATCGTAGGGCATATGCTGAACATGGCATGGAAGAGGAGAGGTCAACACGACATGACACAAGTATTTTTGAGGAAGAACGGGCAAGCTATCAGGGCACCACAGAGCGTTTTGCAGCCAGAGATGAGTTAGCTCTAAGAGAAGAACGGATGGCGTACACAGACGGACTTGAAAGAAGATGGGCTGATATGAAGAAGGATAGTTCTGGCCCGTTTTCTTTATCACTTCAGACCGGTTTCTTTATTTCAGGTGATTCAAATGACTTTAAGGTAGGCACGTCTGACAGTGGCATATGGGAGATCAGTGACGGAACCGCCCTGAAATTGGCCCTGGTTCCGTCTTTCAGACTTAACCGATATATTAGTCTGGATGGCGGTTTGGAAGGGATTTTTGCTGACGGGATCGACTCAAATGCATTCACAGTGGGACCAAGACTGACATGGGAAGCATCGAAAAATCTCATTCCCTATTTCAAAATGGGAGCAGTGTATGCCACTCTGGATTGGGAGGATGCGCCAGGTGACTTTGACAACAGTACGGGTTGGGAAGCCGGTTTTGGGCTTCATTATCTTATTTCACAACTCAGGTTTGGGGCTGCTTTCTCATACCGTAGCATTGAATTCGATTATAATGCACCAAGTGTGCAAGATGCTGGTTCCAATCAAGAATCCATTGATTTTTCCGGTTATTCGGTCTTTGGGTCTTTGGCGTATTACTTTTAACCGTCGACCTAGTTGGTTGACTGAAGTGGGGGCAAAATGAAGAGTTCTTTGTCAGCGGTCATAAAATTGTTATTCTTAATTCCTCTAATGATTGCATTTGTAACCGGATGTTCTATGGAGTCTGAACATGAATCGTTCTCATACGATACAAGTTACAGCAATGAATCCCTCATAGGAGCATGGTTTTGTTCTCCCAGTTCAGATGATATAGTAGATAAAGATATTTATTTGGTTTTTGATGCAAGTTTGGGTGTTGAGATTGGTGCTTTCTACCCTCTATCTCTAACTTATAGCATGGAATCAGACGGTTCCTTCATCATAAGTGATTCTTCCGGATCTATATTTGGATATGGTCAATTAACCTCCTCAAGAGAGGGAACAGCGGCCATGGAGACTTCTAGTGGCACGGTTAACGGAGTTATGAAAAAGATAGATGACCTTTCCGTCTGCCAAGGGACATGGACAGGTCAATTTACAGAAACCGGGGGCTCAGTTACATATGAAGTTGATTTCGTAGTGGATAGTAGTGGCAATATTACATCCTTTAACGGATTTTCGAGTCCGGTTACAGGCAAAATATTCTGTGAGTCGGAAACTGTTGTCGGATTCTTTAAGACAGGAGAATCCGTTTCATACAATCAAGTTCAGATATACGGAACTCTTTCTGGAGATAGTATAATAGGGACCTATGAAATTGACGATGGCGACTCAACGGATGGAACCTTTGAATTCCTTCGACAATCCGGGAGTAATCAGACCGATACGGATGGAGACGGTGTCCCGGATGACCAGGATAGCTGCCCTGACACGCCTGCGGGCGAATCAGTGGATGCTAATGGTTGTTCGGCGTCCCAGTTGGATTCAGATGGGGATGGGATATCGATTGACGGAGACGGCAGCGGCGTGATAGGCGACAACCCCTGCACGGGCGGTGTTACAGCAAATTGCGATGACAACTGCCGATACGCCTACAACCCGGATCAGGCCGATTCCGACGGAGACGGCATCGGAGATGCTTGTGGGGGCGCGCTTCCGGATACAGGCCAGACCACCTGCTATGATAACAGCGCGGAGATAACCTGCCCGGAGGAGGGGGAACCATTTTACGGCCAGGATGCTCAATACATAATCAATCCTCAATCATACACAAAACTCGATGAAAACGGGAACGACCTTCCTGATGCAGCATCTTCGTGGGTCATGGTGCGGGACAATGTTACCGGCTTGATCTGGGAGGTCAAAGAAGTTAAGGACGGCACGACTGACTATTCAAACCCCCACGATGCAGACAATGTGTACACATGGTATGACAGCAACCCGGACACAAACGGAGGGGATGCGGGCACTCCCGGGGACGGGACGGATACGGAAGACTTCATTAAGGCATTGAATGACGCCCAGTTTGGTGGATACACTGACTGGCGAATGCCTACGGTGAATGAGCTGTCACTTATTGTGAACAGTGGGACTGATATCCCAGCTATCAACGCGGGCTATTTTCCCAATACAGTGTCGTCTTACTACTGGTCGTCTACTACCGTCGTCTACCTAACTTACGGAGCGTTTCACGTGAACTTTATCCACGGCTTCGTCGATGTCTACTTTAAGTCAATTAGTTATTATGCCCGTGCTGTTCGCGGCGGAACGACTACCTCTGCCTTTGTGGACAATAGCGACGGCACTGTCACTGACACATCCACCGGTCTCATATGGCAGCAGGAGACGGCAGGACCAATGAGTTGGGAAGATGCTTTGGATTATTGTGAAAATCTGTCTCTGGCTGGAAATGATGACTGGAGACTCCCGAACCGGGCCGAGTTACAGTCACTGGTAGACTATGCAAGGTATGACCCCGGTATCGATACCTCCGCTTTTCCAGATACATTATCATCTTACCACTACTGGTCGTCTACTACCACCGTCTACGATACCGACTTCGCGTGGCTTGTGAGATTCATCTATGATGGCCTAGGCAGCGCCTATAAGTTTGATAATTATTACGTTCATGCTGTTCGCGGCGGACAGTGATCGATTATTTGGATATTTGGTGATTTGCAGATGTTGTTCCAGGTGCTTCATGGCCCGTCAGGCGATGAGAGTTGGGTGTAAACATAAAAAAGCCCGCTTCATGACACCGTGAACCACGCCCAAGAGCTGTTAACAATGATTAATGTATTTATTCACCGTCTGTGATGGCAGACCTGAACAGGTCATATCATGTCATTCCTTTGATACTATTATAACCTAAACTGAGCGATTATTTCCTACTGCGAGGCCGTATCTCACTGAATCTGAAGTAAAAAACACTTCGAACCGAACTCACTGAAGGGTTGGCTTCACTTTCGTCCGCTTCGAATCGTTTTTTTCTCCATATTCAGCAAGCTACGTCCTCTCGTGACGGAAAGAATCGCTCAATTTAGGTATAAATATTCTCAATAAAAAGAGTAAAAAGAGGACAGGTCAATTATGACTATTAAGATATTTCGCATGAACCTGCATGAGATTCCACAGGAGATGATTGCAAAGAGGTCAGGCAGGCCAGAGAGACGATCCATAATTATTTGCCAAAATGCTGGAATTGGCAAATCCACCAGAAGCTGATTTATTGAGAGGTTTTACCGTTCCCCAGGTTTCTGAAAAGCATGGCTGGACAGAGCCGATGATATGGTAAATGGCTTTGGAAGGCAAAAATGATCTCGAACGATTCAATGAGCTCACTTACACACCCACCCGCGCATTCACTCAGCTAAAGATGGCATATCCAACCAAATGGGTAGAAAATCCCTTTACAAACTCAATAGATATTGGTAGGCTAGCGCTTAAACAGCCAAGTCCAATAAGGTTATATTGGCACCCTTCATATTGATACAAAAGTAAGTTACACTTTAGTTTGCATTACTACAGGTTTCAGTGTCGGAAAAACTGAATAATACATTACGTTGTTTGATTCCTCTGTTGTCGAAAAGGTCTGGAGGAAAGACAGAGTAGGGGATAAGGTCGAAATAACTTCATCAAGTTAACGCCCTATAATAACAATTGTTCAACCGATATGTAAAGGAACTGAACGTTAGGGACTTTATACACTCAAAACCTGACACACTTTAATTAAACAACTGTCTTTGGTGTTCGTAACTTAACTTAGTTATTCGATTCATATTGCAATGCAATTTCAAACAAGGAGGAGATTGAGATGACACAAGCATTGGATGGAATACGAATTTTGGACTTAACTCGATTGGGCCCCGGACCGTTTGCCAGCATGATATTGGCTGACATGGGGGCAGATGTGATCAAGATAGAAGAGCCGGAACCTCGCGGAGGACTCGGAAGCGACATCCTGACCCCTCCTACCGGCACCGAAGAGGAACTGCAGAGGGCTTCCGCTTTTAACTGCCTGGGGCGAAATAAGAAAAGTTGCGCCCTGAATTTGAAACTCCCCGAAGCCAAGGAGGTCTTTTACAAGCTCGTGGCCACTGCTGATGCGGTTTTCGAGGGATATAGACCGGGTGTTGTGAAACGTCTGGGCATTGATTATGAAACCGTGTCCAATATGAATCCTAAGATCGTTTATTGCAGCATTTCAGGTTTTGGACAGGACGGACCATATTGTCGATTGCCGGGGCATGACCCTAATTATGCAGCCATAGCAGGTCTCATGGGGCTTAACCGAGATGAAAACGGCAATCCCATGCCCATCGGCATCCCGGTGGCCGATATGAGTGTGGCTCTCCATGCAGTGATCGGAATACTCTGTGGTATTATGGCACGTGGGAAGACCGGACGGGGACAGTATGTGGACATCTCATTTACGGACAGTGCCCTCGATTTTGCCTGTTTCCCGCTGAGTCAGTTCTTGGGAACAGGTGTCAACAGTTTGAGCATTGCGCCGCCCACTGTGTTGAATGCCTTTGAAACAAAGGATGGCAAGTTTATCGCTACCGGAGCTATTGAAACATACTTTTGGGAACGGTTTTGCCGCGCCATAGGGCGTGAGGACATTATCCCATATCAGTTTGCCGAGGGGGAAAAGCTTGACGAGGTGGTTTCCATTATCAAAGAAACCATCCGCACCAAAACCAGAGATGAATGGTTTGAAATTATGAAAGAAGCGGACACCTGTATCACCCCTGTGCTCGAGTTGGATGAAGTTCCCAATGACCCTCAATTGCTCCACCGAAACATGATCATGGAAGTGGAGCATCCTACGGTGGGCAAGGCAAAGCAGTTGGGAATGTCCATCAAGTTATCCGACACACCCGGAAAGTTCAGAAACTTCGCTCCTCTCCTGGGAGAACACACCAATGATATTCTGAAAGAATTGGGGTACAAGGAAGATCAGGTGAAAGGATTACAGGATCAGGGAGCAATAAAGGTAAAGTAGTACGCGTATCCAATTTTTTTGGCCATGTAAATTGCCCCTCATATGGAGTTACGTTTCGGTTTCAGGTGTCAGTGTTCAGCTCTTTTTTTCTCGTTCCTGACACCTGAAACCTTGAATAATACAAAGAAAGTGTATACTCCTTTTGCATCAAGATGAAGAGTGCCAATTCTATGTTGAACCATCTTTTCAACCCCAGATCGGTTGCCGTGGTAGGAGCCTCCAATGATCCTTCCAAGTTGGGTTCCGTTTTTCTGAAAAACATTATTGAAGGAGGATACAGAGGCACCATATACCCAATTAATCCCAAGGCAGAGACCATCATGGGGTTAAGGGCATTTCCTTCCATATTAGATGTGAATGGGGTCGATCTCGCTGTAATCGCCACACCTGCAAAAAATATTATAGAGATTCTGGAGCAATGCACTGATGGTACCGTTAAGACGGCTATTGTGTTTTCTTCCGGATTCGGAGAATTGAGTGAAAAAGGGAAGAGTATAGAAAGAGAAATGGTATCTGTGGCAAGAAGATCAGGCTTGCGATTTGTGGGCCCAAACTCCGTAGGCATATTCTCTTCCTCTTCTCATTTACATGCCATGATGCCGGAATTAGGCATCAAACGGGGGACAACTTCCCTTGTTTCCCAGAGTGGAAATGTGGGCTCTCAAACCCTTTATAGGGGCAGTGAGCTGGGCATAGGATTCAATATGTTCGTCAGCAGCGGAAACGAGGCTGATTTGTATTGCGAAGATTACATTGATTTTTTTAGACGGGAACCGGAGACAAAGGTCATTCTGGCATATATCGAAGGACTCCGTGATGCTCGGAAGTTTCTTGAAACGGTGAAAAGGACCACTGCTGAGAAACCCATCATTGCTCTCAAGGGAGGTGACACAAAAGCAGGAGCAGACACGGTTCATTCACATACGGGTGTAATGGCAGGCTCGGCACATATCTACAATGCCGCATTGAAGCAATCAGGGATTGTTCAGGCAGAGACCATTGAGGACTTACACGACTTTGCTCTTGCGTTTAACAGCAATCTCTATCCCAAGAGTCGAAGAATAGTGGTATTGACTCGCGGAGGAGGATGGGGTGTGGTTGCAGCGGACGCCTGCGAAAAGGCAGGATTGGAGCTGCCGAACCTTCGGTCGGAAATAATCGCCCGACTCAATAAAATACTCCCTTCGTATTGGAACAGAAAAAACCCCATAGACACGGTAATGGCATCCGGGTTTACTCTTATGACTGAAATTCTTGATATAATAGGAAGATGGGATGATGTGGACGGGATCATCATCCTGGGTGGGTTTGGCGGGTATTTTGCGAAAATTTGGAAGGAAAAGGATCCTGAAAAGGTATCAAAGAAGATTGTAGAATTGTCTCGCACCAAGGTCATCTTTGGGGTCTCTTTTACTCAAGATAAAGGTTCCAGACCCGCTCAATTGCTGCGTGAAAATAATGTCCCCGTGTACGATGAAGCCAAGAGAGCCATAAGAGCATATTCCAAGTTAGTGGAATATCAACAATACGTTTCCATGAGCAATACTCTAGCAGATCGTTAAACATCTCTCCATTCATATCCCATCAAAGCATTCTTTGACAAAACAGCACAAATGCCTCCCTCGTGTCCATCCAGAAATGAGATATTTTTTACAGGATCAAAGAGGACAAAGGTAACTTCTTAAAAAGGTAGCAGTTTAGTTTTGAAAACAGTCGCTTCAACGGCAATCTTCAATGCCTTTTTCCGGCATTGCCGGACAAAAATTGTCAAACGTATGTCTGAATCAGATAGTGTCTGTTCCTCCACTTGGAAGTTGATTCAAGAGTCGCATAAGAACAGGGAGCTTCACATTCATTCAAATTCGTTTCCGTTCACAGTCTACGGTTTGCAATTAATCTTAATGATCTTAGACCTGCACTCACAACGACATAAGAGGATAGTATAGAGATATATTGCTTTTTCATTCCGGTACTATTTTGACCTCCAATCGAAAAAAACATGCAAATATTGCCCATTACAAGGTCTGTAGAGGAATAACTGTCACATCCATGTCACTCATATGCAGGCCATCTTTGCCTGATTTTCAAATGTAAAAATCCTTGAAATATGCTTGACTCTTCCTCTGATTTTGGTTTTTCAGATCAAATGAATCCGATATCAATTTGAGTGACCATATACAACTATTATCCTCTTCCAGATCCTCATTCTGAATGTCTCAAGTTCTCTTGTCATATATTACATGATTTGGTATCCATATCATGTAACATGTTGAAAAAAATGGATTCTGCTGAAGTGATGTGATTGTTTTTCGTTTCTTATCATCTTTTACTCGTAATGGAACTTCAGACCGTATAGACCCTCATGACAAATCCGTTTATTTCAATGCTATGACAAAGTATAAGGGCGCTCTTGTGAACAAGATTGCCTTCTTGGAAAATTTGACAAGTGACATGTTGGTCACAATAGGGCTGGATGCTGGATGGTTTTTTCATTTAGTTTTGGCACATTTTTTGCTATGTAATTGTAACTAGTTATTTTGCCCATTAAAATTATGATCTGACAACATTTTGAAGGGAGCATATAAAAGTCAGGCTCGGGTAATTTAAGATTTCATCAACGGTTCATTCTAAACTTTTTCATTCAAAAAGCATTGAGGAACAGACAAGATGAAGTTCCCGCTTTTAAGGAATGGAACGATACATCAATGAAAGGAGCCAGTTATGGATCAGGCACATTACAGGGTCGTCTTTCGTGGGGAAACTTTTCAAGGACACAACGTTGAAGATGTGAAGAGAAGGTTTGCATCTATTTTTAAGCTGGATGGAGGAGAGATTGGACGACTATTTTCCGGCAGACCGGTAGTCGTTAAAAATGGTGTGGACCATCAGACGGCAATCCGATACAAGTCGGCGATTGAACAAGCCGGAGGAGTATGCAAGATAGGAACCGTTAGAAATAGAATGATGAAATACGCTTCTGGGACAATAGACGAAAAAATCACACCTTCACCCATGAGTCATTCTCAAATATTAACCTGCCCAAAATGTGGTTTTGAACAGCCAGAAACCGATGAATGCATCAAATGTGGTATCATTATTGAGAAATATAAAGCTCAAGAACTCTGGGAATCACAGGAAATTCCCGAAATGGAAGATCAGGAAATGGATTTTTGATCTCAAAGAGATGTGAAATAAATTATGACCACCAGAAGGGAGGGTTTGTTACAATTACTCTGCTCATCAGAGTTGAGGTGATTTTTACCGTTGATTTATCTCCTTTCTCCAAATATTGCTGTTCCCACTCTCACAAGGGTTGCCCCTTCTTGGATGGCCACTTCAAAGTCATTGGACATCCCCATGGAGAGCTCTCTCATGGATGTGTCCTGAAACCTTTCCCTTTCAATTTCATCCCGCAATTTTCTCAATGATTTAAAGTAAGGACGGGCTTCTTCCGGATCAGCGAAAAAAGGGGGCATTGTCATAAGGCCTTTCACCTGTATGTGTGTCAAATCTGCAATCTCTGAAACCAGCGAAACGACTCTTTCTTTTTCTACACCTGACTTTGAATCCTCTTGAGAGATATTTACCTGGATCAGGACGCTTATCTTCTTCCCAAGATTGACCCCTCTTTTATTTATCTCCCTTGCCACTTCTATACGATCCACAGCTTGAATCATGTGGAATAAATTAACTGCCGATTTCACCTTATTGGTCTGAAGATGCCCGATCATATGCCATTGTACTTGCTGACCAAACTTCTCTATTTTTTGCTTTGCTTCCTGAACATAGTTTTCTCC
>JAXHSZ010000489.1:0-3245 GCA_034190725.1 Thermodesulfobacteriota bacterium | reverse complement strand
CTCAACTTGAGGGTACTTATTGCAAAGAGTGCCAATATGACTGCGATTATCCAAAACCGCACTATGATCTTGGGTTCAGCCCAACCTTTTAACTCGAAATGATGATGAATTGGGGCCATTCGAAATATGCGCTTTCTTCTCAACTTGTAAGACCCAACCTGAAATATCACCGAAAGGGTTTCAATGACGAATATCCCTCCGACAATCGCGAGGAGGATCTCCTGCTTTGTGACCACCGCCACCGTTCCCAACGCTCCACCCAAGGCCAAAGAACCCACATCTCCCATAAATATCTGTGCCGGATATGCGTTATACCAGAGAAAGCCTATACTGGCACCCACCATTGCACCACAAAAAACAGACAATTCTCCACTATCCATCACATGGGAGATCTGTAAATAATCTGCAATTTTGACATGACCCGCAAAGTAAGAAAAGAGAAGATATGCAGCACCTGCAATGGTCACAGGCCCTATAGCCAATCCATCCAACCCATCTGTCAGGTTTACGGCATTGGATGTGCCCACAATAACAAAAATGACAAAGGGGATAAAAAATATGCCCAAGTCAGGGTTTACACCCTTGAAAAAGGGAACACTCAGATATGTATCAAAGTATGGATAGTAGTAGAGAAAAAAACCAATGAGTGATCCAATGAGGATCTGCCCACCTATCTTGTATTTTGCCTTTAAGCCTATGGAATTTCCTTTTATCAATTTCTTGTAATCATCGATCAAACCAATGATGCCGAACCCAATGGTACTCAAGAGAGCTATCCAGACATAAGGATTTGTGAGGTTCCCCCAGAGGAGAGTTGATAGGACCATGGCAAAGAGGATCAGTGCCCCCCCCATGGTTGGGGTGCCATGCTTTGTAAAATGAGACGAGGGACCATCTTCCCTGATCTGCTGACCGATATCAAGGGAACTGACTTTCCGAATAAACCAGGGACCCAGGAAAAAACTGATTATCAGTGCAGTTAAGGTAGCATAAATGGTTCTGAACGTAATATATTTAAACACATTCAAAAAAGAATATGTGGTATGAAGTGGATAGAGCAGATGAAAAAGCATGGGCTATACTCTCATAAACGGATTAAATCTCTTATGAATTATTAACTATTAACCAATAACACATAAGAGAGAAGGAGTCTCAAGGACCTTTCACACAAAAGCAATTGAGACTAATTTGCCATCAATCCTATCTCTACTGCGGTAATAATTTCATCTGGTTGAAAGGGTTTTGCTATACACCCGTATATCTTTCTTCTCTCTGTATATTCCTTGCTCATCCTGGGAAGAAAGGCTGACATTATGATTGTTGTTATTCGAATATCATTCTGATACATCTTGTCCACCAACTCCAATCCGTTCATAATCGGCATATTCAGATCAGTAATCAACAGGTCATATGAAGCCTTCAACAGTTTTTTAAATGCCATCTCACCATTCTCTGCTGTGATCACATCAAACCCTTTTGAAGACAAAAGCACAGAAAGAAAATCCCTCATTTGCCTCTCATCATCAACAATCAGGATCTTCTTTGACTTTCCCTTTAGGACTCTGTATTCTCCTTCGGCCATTTTTTACCTCCTCTCCCCCAAAATTCTTCCAGGATTCGTTCCATCTTCATTGCTCTGGAGCCTTTCACCAAAACACAATCTCCCTTACACAATATGGCATTCATTTTTGTCACAATATCTTGGTGCCCCTTCCCCAGATAGATGTTTTTAGAATCCATTCCCATTTCAGAGGCTCCACGTGCTATATTGACCGAATCCTGTCCCAGTATAAGTAATGAGTCGATCTCCAGTTGTGATACAAGTCTGCCCACATCAATATGTGCACCTTCAGAAAACTCCCCCAACTCCAGCATATCACCAAGGACTGCTATTGCTCTTCCTGCTCCTTTGATCCCAGCCAGAACTTTTAAGGCCTCGGCCATGGAATTTGGGTTTGCATTATATGTATCATTTATGATGGTATATCCATCCAATTCTATGATTTCCATTCTGCCGGATATGGGCTGAGTTCTCTCCAGTCCTTCTTTAATGACTTTCAAATCCACACCTAAAGCCTGAGCAACTCCTGCTGCTGCCAATGCATTAGACACGTTGAAAGCACCATGTATTGGAAGGCTGATATCCACAGATTCACCTTGTGTCACAAGTTGAAAACGCACTTTACCTGAACTGGATACAAGAATATCTGTGGCCATGATGTCGGCCTTTTGAAACATGCTGAATCCCAATTTCCTACAACTGCATGGAGCAGCCACATGAAAAACTCTGTGATCATCCTCATTTACTATGGCAACGCTGTCTCTTCCAAGGGATCTAAAGAGTTCTGCCTTCTCCTCCATGACCTCTTCAATACTCCGAAGTCCTTCCATGTGCGCATGTCCAATATTGGTTATCACAGCTATATTTGGAACAGAAATCTCAGTCAGCCTTTTTATCTCTGACCTTGCATTTGTCCCCATCTCCAATACTGCAACTTCATCTTTATGACCAAGCTTTAACAGAGTGAGAGGAAGGCCCACGAGATTATTGAAATTTCCTTCTGTTTTCAATATTGTAAAAGGTATTTCCAGGATTGTACCTATCATCTCTTTGGTTGTTGTCTTTCCATTGCTGCCTGTGACACCCACTAAAGGAATAGAGTGTTTCATCCTCCAAAACCGTGCAATGTCACCCAAGGCTCTCAATGTGTCTTCCACTTCGATAATGGTTGTTTTACCGTTCAGTGTTTTTCCCTTAGAAAAACCCTTTTTTACAAGAACACCATTGGCACCTTTCTCACAAGCCTTTTCAATAAAACGATGTCCATCAAATCGTTCTCCTTTCAGAGGCACAAAAAGCTCTCCCGGCTGAATGGTCCTGGAATCAGTAGATATATCCTTAAAGGAGACAGAATTGAAGCCTTGAGTCAGTCGTCCTCGTGTGATCTCCAGAATATCCGCTGCCACGAATTTACCTTTTGATTCAGTCATTATCAATGAATCTCCTTCTTCTCCTTTCTATGGCCTCTCTCGCCTCCTGTCGATCATCAAAAGGGATCTTCTTGTCACCCAGGATTTGATAGTTTTCATGTCCTTTTCCGGCAATCAGGACAACATCTTGGGGGTGTGCCAAAAAGATTGCAGACTCTATGGCTTTGCGGCGGTCAGGGATGATTACATATCCTTTCATACAATACTCCGCATGCAATGATGATGAATCATACTCCCTTATTATTAAACTTTTT
>JAXHSZ010000488.1:0-9718 GCA_034190725.1 Thermodesulfobacteriota bacterium | reverse complement strand
CTTGATTTTCCTCACGACTCACCTCGGAACCCCTTGCTTTTGCGTTAGAGTTATTATACACTGATGCCACATCATCGAAGTTCCTTTCTTCCTTTTCTTTTAGATTTTCGAATGTACAATGAATGAATCAATGGAACCGTTTACGGTTTTAGGGGGAACAGGTTTCAGGAAAGAACGCAGCGATAATGAATAGCTATATGTATGGAGATAATTTTTAATGTCCCCAAAAGCTATGATACCTAAGCGAAGAGTGAATTTTTTGTATTGCTCTCTCCTGACACCTGAAACCCGACACCTGAAACCAAGATGAGAATCTTGGTGATGGTGAATTTTCATCGCATAAGAACATCAGTGAAAAGAACCAATACAAGAATCGGCTTATCCTGAAACGATCCATCTTTATTGAAAAGAATATCCACGGATGACCATTGAACTGTATTTCAGCGACCAGCTAGAGAAACTGGCGGACAAGATATCCCATGGTATTCAGCATGAGGATCAATACAGGGTCAGTATATTCCAAGCGCCCACAGTCATCGTTCCCAATATGAATGTGAAGAAATGGCTACAACTCTTCCTCGCTGAGAAAAACTCCATTCTCATGAACATTGATTTCCAATATCTTGAGTCCGGTCTGTGGTCCATGCTTGCCGCAATTGATCACCGCGAGAATATCCCTGAAATGCTTGATCATGATCGACTCAAGATCCTCATGCTCCATGCTTTACGGAACCTGGACGGCAGTGAACCCGATTTACTCTCCATAACCCGATATCTTTTCGGAAAAGGCGGTCGGGATAGCCATGATTATGCAGCAAAGCTCTGGCAGCTTTCGAATAAATTGGCACATCTTTTTCAGGAATATGAATACCATCGAACCGAAATGATCCGAAATTGGCATGATGAGAAGATAACTCATGATGATATGGAGCATTGTCAAAAACAGTTGTATCTGACATTGAAAGCGCTGAAAGAACGGATTTCAAACAGAAGCAATAGACGGCTTCTTTCCATGATGGAATATGCGGATGAAGTGCTTTCTGAATTTACGCTGAATACGGAGAAGACTGCGAACAAGAAATCAGTCCACTTTTTTGGGTTGTCTCAGATTTCATCTTTTCATCTCAATCTTATAGGTCGGTTGCAGACATATTACGATACTTTCATTTATGTACTCAACCCCTGCAAAGAATTCTGGGAAGACATCAGATCACCCCGAGAAAAGCAATGGATCAGGAAAAGAGACTGTGGAAACCTGAAAATCCACCCTGATGAAAGAGAACATGGGGAGCTTTTCCAGCAGGATGATAATGCATTACTGGCTTTGTGGGGGAAGCCTGGTCGTGAAGGTGTTCGGCTTTTATGTGAACTGACCGACTACCAATTCAATGCCTGCTTTTCAGGGGAAAAATCAGGGAAGACCGTCCTTCAGAGGATTCAGAATAATATACTCACACTCTCTTCCAGTACCAAAAAAGAGGAAAGGATTGATCAGGATCGATCTTTGCAAATCATTGCATGCCCCGGTATTTACAGAGAAGTGGAAACCATTTACAATAGCATACTCTTCAACCTGGAACAGGACAAACATCTTCAACTCACAGATATCGCTGTTCTCGTGCCCGACATGTCAATATACAAGCCGGTCTTTGATGCCGTGTTCAATCGCACACCCAGGTGCCTGACATATAATCTGGTGGATTCCCACGCCGATATGGAGAGTGCATACGGGCAAGCCGTACTGGGAATTCTGAAGCTGGCCGGAGGACGGTTTTCCAGAAGGGATGTTTTCAGCCTCATCTTAAATCCATGTTTTATGACGCACTGGAACATAGATCATGATGAGATACAAATATGGGTCGCCTGGGCCGATGCTTTGCATATCTTTCATTCATTTGATCCTGAAGCAAAAGGCGCTCAAGGGTACCCTGCAACCAATGCATATACATGGAAGCAGGGACTGCAGAGGCTCCGCCTTTCACGAATACTCCAAACTTCAAACACCGAAAGTCCCGATGGTTTCAAACATTTTCAACAACACATTCCTTATACGGATCTGCAAACAGGTGACATTAATCTGATTGAAAAGTTTTGTATGGTTATCGAGACACTCCATGATGCAGCAACCACATTGAATATGAAAGGGGCGAACTGCACTCAGTGGAGAGAGACATTCTTCAATGTCTGTGACCAATTAATAGAGATTCCCGCTGATCATAAGGAAGACTTGAGTGTTCAACGGGCTCTGATTCATGCCTTTGAAAACCTGAAGATCTATGATCAGCTTCAGGATGAGCAATCGTATTCGGGACTAGAATTGGATTTTATATCAGAATTCATCCGTTCCAATCTTGGTTCCATATCCGGCGGGCATGGGAATTATTTGACCGATGGCATCACTCTTTCCGAATTGCAACCGATGCGTCCCATACCTTTTGACATCGTCTACGTCGCGGGAATGGAAGAAGGGATTTTTCCCGGGAAGGCGAATTCTTCCACGCTTGACCTCCGTCTTTCAAAACGGCGAATCGGCGATATTAACCTGCCTGATCGGAATCGATATCTCTTCCTCGAAATGCTTCTGTCGGTTCGGGAAAAACTGTATATAACATATGTTTCAAGGGACCTCCAAAAAGACCGATTGCAACAGACCTGTTCCGTGATCAATCAGCTTCGACGCTATGTGGAAGAGGAAATACTTCCCGATGGGCAACCTTTCCAAATTACTGAGATGCCTCTTCAGGGCAGCAGCGAATGTTACCTCGATCCAAAGGCGGTAAACAACCGGAGTGATGCTATGGTAAATTATTCTCTGGCTGACCGATTGATCTCTTATCGGGCAAATGGTCTTTGGAAGGAGTTTTGTGAGAGAGCGTCCGTACAAGACATGAAAAAGGCAGAGTCCTTTGATCCGGATCTCTCTTTTCACTCAATCAAACCCGTATTTTCCCAACCGGAGGTTGAGACGATCACATCAAGGGAATTGAGAAAATTTCTGGAAGATCCTGTCAGACAATACGTTCAACGCCACATGGATCTCTATGAGGAGGGAGAGACCATGGAGGATCTGGTTTTACGCGAAGACGAACCCTTCTTTTCCGAATATCCTGTAGACTACAGCCTGAAGATGGACACAATACAAAAATGGCTCGATGCTTTCTTCTCTTCAAACACTCATATAAAAGTGCCGGATATCGGAGGGATCTATGACCTTATTTATGAAGATTACCAAAGGAAGAGTAAAACCCCGGAAGGCGATTTTGCTGAGTTGGACAGGGTGAGGTTGAGGAATGATATTTCTCAGACTGCAAAGGTTCTTGCCCCGATCCTGGAAGAGATGAAAACCGCAAAAGAGATATACCGTACAATCCGTATCGGACAACCAATTGATGAAGATATCCCTTCAGACAACCGTCTCCCCGTTATGCAGTTTGCACCTCTGTCATTCACCATGCAAAAGAGGAATCACACATCAGACAATATTTCATGTGAAGTCCGACTTCACGGACACCTTCCCTGGCTTTGGAAAGACCATGATGAGAAGTGGCATGCTCTGATACTCACAGGTTCAGGGAAGAAACCAAAGGGACCTGACAAGTATATCCTGGAACCTGTGATACTCTACCTGTCATGTCTTGCCGGAGAAGAGAGTGCAAAGTTGATAGGAAGATCCGGCATCACCTTTCATCTGGTCTACAGAGAGAAGGTACAGGAGTTCATATTTCAATTCAACAAAGAGTACGCCGTGAAATACTTAACCCTCCTGGTTTCGGATTATATGAGTGAAAAGATGCCGGCATGGCTTCCTTTTGATGCAGTGACAGGCGGCTCTCTTAAACCACATACCATACGGGATGATAAAATCAATGACACGGTCAGAAATGATTTTGCAACGGAGCTTGAGGATATTCGCTCGGAGAGAGAAGAGATCCTGACCCGACTTTTAAAACCGAAAATTCCTTTTGAGTCTTTTGACATTGCTCGACAACGGTTTAGGTTGTTTTTTCAATATTCTTAGATGAGTTGTGTTTGGTGTTTTGTGTTGAGTTGTTTGGTGTTTACTCATGAATGGGGGTTGACTCATGGCTTTTTATTCCATTTGAAGATCTTCGAGTATTTCAATTAGCGGAGAAACTGGCAGACGAAATATGGAATATTGTTATAAAATGGGAATACTTTGAGAAAGACACCATTGGAAAACAGCTTGTAAGGTCGACAGACAGTATCGGTGCGAACATTGCGGAAGGCGCAGGAAGGGGGACGGCAAATGATAACCGACGATTTATCAGGATTTCGCGAGGGTCCCTTTATGAAACAAGATTCTGGTTGAGAAGGGCAAGCAAAAGAAGTCTGGTCAGCAAACAGCAAGCGGAATTGATAAGAGGCATTCTTAATGAATTGGGCCCCAGCCTCAACGCCTATTTAACCTCCATTGGAAAAGAAAAACAACCAAACACCAAATACTAAACACCAATAACCAAGGAAACTTTATGCCATACACAGTTGTAAATGACTGCACAGAAATAGACCTGAACCGGCATGCGCTCATAGAAGCGTCGGCAGGCACGGGCAAGACCTATATGATAGAAAGACTGGTTGTGAGACTATTGAAGGAAAATCCCGATATAACCCTGGAAAACATCCTCATTGTTACTTACACGGAGAAAGCCACATGCGAACTGAGTATCAGAATTCGTGAGATATTGGAAAAGGAATTAAAGAATCCGGGGAATGATGATGAAGTGACCCAGAAGATCAAAGAGACTCTTGATGATTTTGACATGGCTTCCATCCACACAATCCATGGGTTTTGCCATTCCATATTGAAAGATTTCGCATTTGAAAACGGAAATCTCTTTGAAAACGAAGTGATAGATGATGAAGCCCTTTTCTACACATTACTCAAAGAACAGATGAGAACCGTATGGCCAAAGATGTATGGTGAGCATCTCCAGGAACTGCTTCACCTCTCAGGTATTCATGATCAAAAGGATCGATTTCTCGATACAGTGGTTGATATCGCCAGAAAGTCCTTCCGGCCCAGTGCGGGTGATCGGATCATCCCTGAAACAGATGGAGGAGATATCAGCGGTATTCGAGCTGAAATTCGTGGAATATTGCGAGAACTCAAGTCTCTCATGCAGAGTCCCGTTTTTTTTTCCGAAGGGTATGATAATTTGAACATACCGGCCAATACAAAACAATCTGTGATGGGAAAGGTTATTGTCCCCCTTGAAACCTATATCTTTGAGATGGACGGAGCCGATTTCAGTATGGTGAAACTTGGGGATGTGATTCACCAAATACAGCAGGCCAGATCATCCGGAAGACAGGGAATCGAATGCATTGTTCCAAACAGATGGCTGAAAGGCGGAGCTAATCCGGAAGTCTGTCCCAATATGAAGTCTGTTGTTGAGAGGGTGAAGAGCCTGATCGAAGTATACACCGGGCTGTCTTTTCTTATGACAAATGAAACCATAAAAAGGTTGCAGGAAGACGCTATTCTCCATAAAAGGCAGAACGGATGGATAAGTTATGATGATATGCTTACAAATATTGAATCTGCTTTGTATGGAGATCATTCATCAGTCCTCGTGGAAAGGCTGCGGAAAAAGTTTAAAGCAGCGTTTATTGACGAATTTCATGATACAGATCCGGTTCAGTGGAGGATCTTTCGAAGGATATTCCTCAATGATCACACTGAACATTGTACAAACCTGCTGTATCTCATTGGTGATCCCAAACAGGCAATATACTCTTTTCGTGGAGCGGATATTTTTACATATCTGGCTGCACGATATGAAATGGAGCGGTTATCGGTCTCCGGCAAGGCCAATCTCTATTCATTGGTTACAAATTGGCGCTCCCAACCGGAACTCATTCATGCGTTCAACAAGATTTTCAACCAGAAAAACTGGTTTTTACCTCATGAAAGGACAAAACCATTTGAGATCGGGTATCAAGAGATATACTCTCCAGATGTCAGTGAAAGGATTGAAGTTCTTGTGTCTGACAATTCACATCGTTCCTCGCTCAATATTGTGGATCTTCGCTGTCAGTCAACCGTCAAGCTGGCAAAGGCAAAATTGGCAGAATTTGTAGCATCGGAGATTGAGAACCTGATCACACGCGGAAGGATTGAAATCCAGGCTGATAATGGTATCATCCGTGCCCTCGACTTTGGTGACATCTGTATTCTTGTTCGGGCAAAATCCGATGTGTCATACCTGGAACCTGAGCTGATACACAGGAGCATTCCATATACATTCTATAAGAAACCCGGCCTCTTTCTCTCTGATGAAGCACTTTATCTGAGTCTTATATTTCATGCAATTCTCGACTCGGGCAGTGTTTCGGATGTAAAGAAGGCCCTGCTCACACCATTCTTTGAATTCAAGTCTGATCATTTATTTTTCTATGAAGATATTCCTGTATCTCATCCTCTGAAACAGCTGTTGCTCCAATGGAACGACCTTGCAAAATCCAGGAAATGGAGTGCGCTTTTTCAATCATTGATGGAGGATTCGGGATTTATCTTCCGTGAAGCGGAAACACATGACTGGGACAGAAAATACACAAATTACCGCCAAATATTCGAGCATCTGGAGGCGGTTGCTTATGAAAAAAATTTAGATTTTCGCGGACTTTCAGCTTTGTTTGACAGCTATAGAAAAAATATGCGTGTTGCGGATGATGATGCAGATATCCATCAGATCGAAACAGATGACAGACGGGTACAGATTATGACAATGCATGTGAGCAAGGGGCTTGAGTTTCCCATCGTCTTCATTGCCGGGGGGTTCACACAGCCTTTTCATGACGATTACCATGTGTATCATGCATATGATGAGAATAATCCGGCCACAGATATCCGAAAGATCATCGACCTTTCGAAACAGAAGTGCAAAGATCGACATGACCGTGAAAAGATGGATGAGGATAAAAGGTTGTTTTATGTTGCATTAACAAGGGCACAATCAAAATTATACCTGCCTTTCTATCCCGTTGAAAGCCGGCATCGTTGGGTTGGACCCGCATGTACATTTCTTGCTTCCGGCATTGAGTCGGCCTTTCCAGTCCACCATGATCATTGTGCAGTAGCCCGGCTGACGCCAGATGTGTATACACGACGGGTGGATAAAGACTTCAAGATAAATGATCAACAGACGTCCTCCCTGGACAGAATGGAAGGAATCCAAGAACTCATTCCGAATCCGAAAAATTATCAGCACAGAAAGATCTTGCTCAAGTCTTTTTCAAGCCTGCACACCAGGATTTCCCATGGGGCAGCACAAGTGGAACACCCCCCCTGGTTTCAGACCGTTTATGAAAAAGAGAAGGAAGATGATGAAAGCCTGTCTTCATTCGTTTCGGAGAGAGACCAGGCAATCAGATCTGCAGATGAGATTCCAAGGGGCCCTCATATTGGATCAATGTTCCATGATATTTTAGAGAATATTGATTTCAGCGGAGTTGTGAAAAACCGTGATGCACTTCTCGAAGCACCTGAAACGCGAGATGTCATTCTGGGATATATGCATATGTACCGGATAGACGAACGCTGGGAACCTCAAATTTGCCGTGTCATTGCAGATACACTGACCACACCGATAGAAGTTTTGCACAATCGGTTTGTACTGGGCGATTTAAAGAGAGATGAGCGCTTACATGAGGTTGAATTCTATTACCCTCTTTCATTGCCAGTTGCCGGAGATGTGAAGATACCGGAATGTGAGATGGAAAGAGGACAAAAGGGTTTTATTCGAGGATTCGTGGATATGGTTTTTATGTACAGGGAAAGATGCTATATAGTCGACTGGAAATCAAACCTCTTAGAGGACGGATATGATCTTGAGGCGATGAAAGCCGACATGGATCATGCGGGGTATCATCTGCAGTACAAGTTATACACCGTGGCCGTACTTCGGTGGTTAAAACATATCCTGGGGAAGCAATTTGATCCGGACAAGCAATTTGGCGGCATATTTTACATCTACATCCGGGGTATGGGCTCCGGCAATGGTAACGGAATATACTCTGTTTCACCGAATGATGTCGGTCCTCTTGCGCAACTGGAAGAAGAAATCAATACACTTGCGGGAGAACCTGTTTGATGCGGGATATCAGTTTTGATGAGTGTCAGTTTGTAAGAAGTCTGAATACTTTCAAGATATTTCAAGGAAGGGGCAGACAAAAAATGGAAGGATTCATCCCGTTCTTCCGTTGGATGGATCTCTCCTTTCTCGATTATATGACGATTCGGGATTTGATTGAGTATGGCGATTATCACAATGACATACCCCTTGTTATTATTCTCATGACAATGTTTTCAGCTCTTCAGGAAGGCAGTCTGTGTCTGAATCTGGAGAAGGAAAAGCTCCTGCTCAGGTTTCCTGCTGAATTGAAGGAAAGAGCAATGAAAATCATCAACGACTTCCTGTCAAGCATGTCAGAGAACAAGTATGAGAGGTTGATCACAAGAAACGGTGATGAATACATGCCCCTCATTCTCGATGAATCAAGGGGAAAGATGCTCCTCTACTTCCAGAAATACTATTTCCATGAAAGTCGCCTTGCAAAGCGTGTGGAAGAGTTCTTGGCAGCGGAAGATTCATTCAAAATGCCTCCCCAGGAGATCGAAAGCATACTGGAAGAAATATATTCCGATCTTTGTGTAATCCGGATTGGTAAAGGCAGAAGTCCCATCATGAGAGATGAGAAACAGGTGAAAGCCATTCAATTGGCAATCGGATCGCAGTTTTCCATCATTTCAGGCGGCCCGGGAACAGGAAAAACCTCTCTCATGGTGAATATCCTTCGTTGCCTTGTCCGTTCGGGTATTCGTTCATCTGACATTGTTTTGGGTGCTCCCACCGGCAGGGCGGCCCAGAGGATGACCGAAGCCATTCAAAATAATATCACTGAAATAAAGAAACCATCCGATGAAGATCTGGGGCTCCTGGATCTCAAAGGAAACACTTTACACAAAATATTACGTTACATGAGATATAAAAATGCCTTCCACTATCAGGATGCAAATCCGTTACCAGCTTCCGTGGCTGTGATTGACGAAGTCTCCATGGTTGATGTGGTTATGCTGGATACATTTTTACACGCATTGAATCCTGGAAAAACCAAGCTCATTCTTCTTGGAGACAAAGATCAACTGCCTTCTGTGGAGGCCGGTGCTGTCTTTGCGGAGATGATCCCGGATGGAATGAGAGCTGCAAGGTTTGGGAACCGTCTTACCGTCTTACAAAAGGTCTATCGCTCCGGCATTCATCTGCTGGAACTGGCACAGCAGGCTAATCAAGGTGCCTTACCTTCATTTCAGACAGTACCATTCAAGACTGCCCTTTCAATAGAATCTGACCAATGGGCTTTTATCGATCCTGAGGGTGCCACCGAATGGAAGGAACATCTGTATCAATGGACAAAACATCACTATATTGATCCATTGTCCGACGGAAAGAAGAGTTATAAGGAACTTCTCATGGAAGCGGAAGAGATGAGTTCTGAACAACTTGCCGCATCCGAATTGGGTCACGATATTCTCCACCAGATTTTTGTTCTGGTGGATCAGGCGAGAATACTTTCCATTGTGCGAAACGGCATTTACGGATGTAATTGGATCAATGCACTCATAGCCGAATATTTGATCAGAGAATTCGACACTTCACCTGTGGATGGGACAAACTCTTTTTCCGGTGCGTTCACT